>CADBRG010000213.1 GCA_902797015.1 uncultured Lachnospiraceae bacterium | reverse complement strand
TGTGTCTGCAGATGCTTTCAAAGCGCAGATTCTCTCCTGTCCGACGACGGTCGCAAAGGCGATCTATACCTCATACAACGGCATCAGTCCGCTGATCGCAAATGAGATCTGCTACCGCGCCGGCGTTGATGGGGATGCGCCGACGGCAGCGCTTGAAACCGGAGCCGGTAATCCGCCGACGGCAGCGCTTGGCGCTTCTGCTTCTGAGCAGGCGCAAATCGAGTCCGTTTCTGCTGCCATCCCGGATGCCAACGCGCTCGACCGCCTCGCCAATGTTTTTTGCGAGGTCATGCATCAGGTATCGTCCGGTGCATTTTACCCGAACATGGTCTTAGACGGCGACCGTCCGGTAGAGTATGCTTCTCTCCCGCTGACCATGTATGCAGACTGCACAGAGGAAGCCTTCCCGGACATTTCCGCGCTTCTGTCCGCTTACTATTCGAAAAAAAGTGCCTACACCAGAATCCATCAGAAATCCTCTGATCTGCGTCATATCGTTTCAACACTGTTGGAGCGCGCCCGCAAGAAATACAGCATTCAGGAAAAGCAGCTAAAAGACACCGATAAGATGGATAAATATCGGAAATACGGTGAGCTTTTACACATCTATGGCTATGAGATCCCGCCGAAATCCACCGGCCACGAGGTCGAGGATTATGAGACGGGGCAGCTCGTTAAGATTCCGCTCGATAAGAATCTGACCGCCATGGAAAACGCGAACAAATATTATGATCGGTATAATAAGCTGAAACGTACAAAAGACGCACTCACGGTGCAGATTGAAGAAACAAAGGATGATGTGAAATATCTGGAGTCGATCGCTTCCGCGCTTGATCTTGCAGAAGACGAAACAGACCTGGCGCAAATCCGCGAGGAGCTGGTGCAGGCCGGTTATATTAAGAAGCATTCCTTTAAGAAAAAAGGGAAAACGCCCGCCGGCAAGCCGCACCACTACCGCTCATCGGACGGTTTTGATATATATGTCGGCAGGAACAACCTGCAAAATGACATGCTGACGTTCAAAGTAGGTCAGGGAAACGACTGGTGGTTCCATGCCAAAGGCATTCCCGGCTCACACGTCCTGGTCAAATGTCCGGACGGCGATATGCCTGACCGCACCTTTGAGGAGGCCGGCCGCCTCGCAGGCTACTACTCCCGCGGAAAAGACTCCGAGAAGGTCGAGATCGACTATCTTCAGAAAAAGAATGTCAAAAAACCAAACAAAGCAAAACCAGGCTTCGTGGTCTACTACACGAACTACTCGCTGACCATTCAGCCTGACATTACAGGAATCGAAAAGCTGCCGGATTAACGGCAGCTTTTTTAGCAAGTGCTGGCGCCAACACTTCACACCTTCTTGCCGTAGCGGGCCGGAGTATGGAACTTGCTTGCTTGACTTTGTCGATTGTGAGGCACTCTATGTATCTGTTGAACGATTGTGAGGCACGCATTACATGACATAAACGATTGTGAGGCTATTTTCCCTACACAATCATTCATTTGATGCAGTTCAATCCTCACAATCGTTCACCTGCCGCATCCCGACCCTCACAATCGTTCATTTGCCACTTTTTTCTATAGAGTTTCCTGAAAACAACAACTCGTAGATTGCTTGTCTTCGTATATCTTCATTTTTCGCTAACACATCCTTGTTTTTTCGTAATCCCAGTGTTCTCCTAAGAATCTGAAATACATTTTCGACTGCCGAGAAACTTTTCAAGTCTTGTGATGTAACATAGACAATCCGATAGCCGGATAGTTGAAGTGCTGTCGCACGGCTCTTATCGTACCCGTGCTGTGTAACACTTAAATGTGTCAGGTTACTCTCATACTCCAATGCCACCTTCCTGTCTGGCCAGACCATATCGCATTTGATCGACTCTCTTTGTAAATGTCTGGACGCCTCCGCGGAAAGAAAAATCTCATAATTCATTTTTGGTTCCGGTAATGAATAACCGCCCAATCGAAAAGGCAACCTGCACAACACAGCCAGCTTTGATTCCATAGGCGAGTTAGAACGATCTACACTATACTTAATTGCTTTTCTGGCTTGCTTTATCCCATGCACACCCGTAACAGATTCCAGATAATGTCTGATTTCTGCAGTTGATGTGATTGATTCTCTTTGACGCTGTTGATACTGCAATGTATTGTCTTTGACATAGATCGCACAAAGATCATTTGCAAAACACACCAACCTGGGGAATGACTTAATAAATAAAGCAGCTTGTAGGAAACACAGCTCCGGAGAGCATACAGATAAAAACGGATTAAGTTTGATAAAACTGCCTTTCGGCAAATTGCCGGGTTGCACATGATAAGAATAATCTTTGAGATACCTTCGTGACTCCACATCAGGAACCATAACATGAACCGGTTTTGAAAACTCATCAACTGATTTTTTCAAAGGATGCGAAAGCCAATACTCAACCGCGCTCGAATAAACGATATTCATTTCCATAATGTTCTCCTTTTCAATAAAGATCAGGAGAAAGGACTGTATTCAAGAATAATGTTATATGAACCGTAGCACATATCCTGTAAAACCACAAGAGATACTTATCGGAATAATGGCATCCTTAGATTAAAAAATGTCCCTTCCCGGGACACCATAAGGCTTAGAGCTCTTAACTACTCTTTGGTCTGTGTCACGATGGCCTGTCAAGGGTGCATCTGCACCGCAAGTGCGTTCCTGACGCACTGCGGCCCTGCCCTTGACAGGGCAGATGACGCAGACCTTTCTCTTGTCAAGAGCTCTAAGTATTGGCTCCGTTTCAAGATTAAAAGCAAGTGCTGGCACCAGAGCTGTACACCTCTTAGCCGTAACGGGCTGGCACGTGGAACTTGCCTGCTCGACTTTACCGATTGTGAAGCACTCTATGTATCTGTTGAACGATTGTGAGGCTTGCATTGCATGACATGAACGATTGTGAGGCTATTTACCCTACACAATCGTTCATTTGATGCAGTCTGTGCCTCACAATCGTCAAATTGCAGCAGTTCGACCCTCACAATCGTTCATCTGCCGTCAGACAACCCTCACAATCGCCTAACTCAAACAGGCGGGGCATCGCCCCGCCTGATCTCGCCAAAAATTGCAACTTTCTGGTCGTTTAAATATGGAACCGCTCTCCGGAATAACTGTTCTCAGCCATCCTGCGGATCTCTTTTTTCAACATGTAATGCTCCGGCGCGGCCAGCTCAGGATCGGCAGCCAGGATCTCCTTCGCCTCCTCAGAAGCTTTTTGTAACATCGCCATATCCTGGAAGACGTCAGCCAGCTGGAAGGAAAACGCGCCACTCTGGCGGATTCCGAAAAAGTCTCCGGGGCCGCGCAGCTTCAAGTCTTCCCTGGCGATCTCAAAGCCATCGTTCGATCGATTCAGGATAGAAAGACGCTCATTCTCTGTATTCGCCTTTTTCCCCTGCATGAAAATGCAATAAGATTGTGCATCGCCTCTGCCGACGCGGCCGCGAAGCTGATGCAGCTGCGCAAGACCGAACCGCTCTGCGTTTTCGATCATCATCACGGTTGCATTCGGCACATCAACACCAACCTCAATAACGGTTGTTGATACAAGAATCTGCGTCTCACCGCGAAGGAATGCTTCCATCACAGCGTTCTTCTCTTCCGGTTTCATGCGGCCATGCAGCATTCCGACATTCGCAACACCCTGAAACCGCTCCCGGATTTTCTTAGAATACTCCAGCACATTCTCACCATCCATCTCCTCGGACGGCTCGACAAGCGGACAGACAATATACACCTGATGCCCTGCCGCGATCTGCTTTTCGATAAAGGAATATGCCTTGTCCCGCCAGGTCGGATCCACCACGGCGTTTTTGATCGGCAGACGCATCGCAGGCACTTCATCGATCACGGAGATATCAAGGTCTCCGTACAAAATGATCGCGAGCGTCCTTGGAATCGGTGTTGCGCTCATGACAAGATAATGCGGCAGTTCGCCTTTTTCGGCGAGTCCGGCCCGCTGCTTCACACCGAACCGATGCTGCTCATCTGTCACAACCAGCGCAAGACTTGCATACTCCACGCATTCCTGAAACAGCGCATGGGTCCCGACGATCAATGCGTTTTTTTCATTACGGATGGTTTCGAGTGCAGTCCTCTTTTCAGCCGCCTTCAAAGAACCTGTCAAAAGCACGACCGGCGCATCCACACCCATCTGTTCGCAAAATGCCGCAAGCTTTGTCGCATGCTGCCTCGCCAATACATCCGTCGGCGCCATGATCGCAGCCTGGTATCCCTGCTTTGAAATCTCAAGCATGGCAGAAAATGCAATTACCGTTTTGCCCGAGCCGACGTCCCCCTGGATCAGACGCTGCATCGTATACGGACCTCTCAAGTCCGCAAACACATCTTCCATGGCACGCCGTTGGGCACCTGTCAGCTCATAAGGCAGCCGGTCTATGATATCAGATAGGATCGAATCTTCCTGAAATACAAGGTTGTTTGCTGTTTTTTCCTCCTGCTCCTTCATCAGATGCATCTGCAACAGAAACAGCAAAAACTCATCAAACACCAGACGGCGTCTGGCTTCAATACATGCCTCGATGTCTATCGGAAAATGAATATTCTGCAGGGCATAGGCATACCCGCAAAGCGAATGCTTTTGCAGGATTTCCTCCGGGAGTCTATCCCGAAGCGAAGACATCTCATCGTCCGAAACACACTCTGAAAGGGCCTGATCAACTGCTTTCTTCACGATGTTGTTCCCGAGTCCCTTTGTCAGCTGGTACACAGGCTGCACGGTTTTCTGCAGGTTCCTATACTGTTCCGGCGAGTGGATCAGCGGCTGTTCCAGATACAGAACACCATTTTTCTCGGCTGTCCTGCCATAGAGAATATAATCCTGTCCTTTTTTCAGAACGGACCTGATATACGGCTGGTGAAACCAGATCGCCCGTAGCTGAATATTCTGGTAACCGATATCAAGAATGGCCGTCTTAAGCCGGCTTTTTGTATTGACAACAGGCGGGCGACTGATGTGGACGAAAATTGCAGCATGTTCGCCCGGCATCAGATCTGCCGGGTCTTTCACGTCTGGATATGAAATATAATCGCGGGGAAAATAGAGGAGTATATCACGAATCGTGTATACTCCTACTGCATTAAATAACTCTTCTGTTTTTTTGCCGATGCCTTTTAATTCTGAAACCGGGGCATCCAAGTTCATGGCAATCTCCTATTCCACAGAAATGATATAGTAATAAACCGGCTGGCCGCCGAGATGGACTTCGATCTCATGATCCGGGC
>CADBRG010000212.1 GCA_902797015.1 uncultured Lachnospiraceae bacterium | reverse complement strand
TCAGGATCAATCTTACTTTTTCTGGACATAGAAATACCCCCAAGTAGGTTTTATATTTCATTGTCCTACTTGGGGGTAGCATATCACAGCTTCAGGCGCTTTTTTTCTCGGATAAAAAGCGGTGTCCCAAGTTCCTCTTCCATAACCGCGATCTGACGGCTTAACGCCGGCTGTGTGATAAACAGACTTCTTGCGGCCTCTGTGAAGCTTAAACATTCCGCCA
Organism: uncultured Lachnospiraceae bacterium; assembly: GCA_902797015.1. Classification (GTDB taxonomy): domain Bacteria; phylum Bacillota; class Clostridia; order Lachnospirales; family Lachnospiraceae; genus SY8519. Next base: position 4,787 of record CADBRG010000212.1, on the reverse strand, counting down.
CTTTGATAAAATATTTAATCTGATTAAACGTCATCGTTTTTCCCTCTACATACATTTTTTATGTTAATCATATGGTATCATTGTCATAACACTTGCGCAAGTTTTTCATTACCAAATGTTATAACGTTATAAAAGACTTCTTTGCTCGGATTGGATTCTTCGCTTTTTTTCATTTTGGCCCTATGTTAATATTTTATATGAACATAAACGGTTATCAGATGAGAGATGCCGTTTGATTTAAGTGGGATTCATAAAGGAGGACACAGGTATGAAAGTAATGGGTATCGTGGCAGGACGCCACAACGGAAACAGTGAAATTTTAGTAAAAGAGGCTCTGCTTGCCTGCCAGGAAGCCGGCGCAGAAGTTGTTATGATCAACCTGTTTGATTACAACATCCTTCCGTGTACAGGATGCGAAGGCTGTACCATGAGCATGGGAAATGTCGCAATGGGCAAGGGCGAATACAACGGATGCGTCCTGAAAGACAAAGATGATGTTGACGCACTGATTACAGAGATGCAGACCTGCAACGGTCTGGTCATCGGCGTACCGACCTATGATCTGATGCCGACTTCGATCTATACACGCTTCACACATCGCTTCCTTGCGTATGAGCTTTCCTTCCTGTTAAAGATTGGAAAGGTCAAAGAAGATCCGCACCAGGTTGCAGGCATCATGGCAGTCGGCGGCTCCTGCAAAGACTGGCAGGGACTTGCACTTGACACCATCTCCGCAACCATGTTCACACAGTCCACGATCGTTATCGATAAGTTCCTTTCCACCAGAAACGGCCGTCCGGGCAACGTTCTGTTAAAGGATGACCAGATCGCACGCGCACATAAACTCGGTGAGAACGTTGTAAAAGCGATCCAGACACCGGTTGAAGAGCGTACATGGCTCGGCGATCCGGATCAGGGTCTGTGCCCGAACTGCCACAGCGACCTGATCATGGAAGGTGAAGTACACTGGGATGGCATTCAGTGGCCGTTCGAATGCGCAGTCTGCGGCGCAGGCGGTGACATCGTAAAAGATGAGAATGGCAAAGCGAAATTCGTTCTGGCTCCGGACGGACTCTGCCGCGACAGAAATGTTAACGAATGCCGCGAGAAACATCTTGAAGAAATCGTTCAGACAAGAATCCATTTCATGCAGAATCAGGATGTTGCAAAAGAGAGAATGGCAAAATACAAAGAGCTCAAGTTCCCGACAGTGGAAATTGCAAAATAAGCTCTTCCCTCAAAAAAGACCTTGCATCAGAGTACTGATGCAAGGTCCTTTTTTACGCATTATATTTTTTTGCCGGCCGTCCTCCTCTTCCTGCAAGAGGATTAAAACTATCAAAGATAAATACATGGAAAAATTTTCTGGCCCGTCCGAGCTCTCTTTGATCCTTAATCGTCCATGCAAACCGCATGACAGGAAACATCCAGCAGCATAACAGGAATGCCGGCTGTGTCACATGGTTATGGTTATAAGCGATAAAATCCGGCTTTGCGAGGAAGTTACACATCATATTGGTCCCGACAAATTTTACGATCGGATTCAGCCGCTTTCCTTCCTTATCCCGGAAAACATCTGTTGATAACTGTCCGCGCAAAACCTCCGGATGATTCCTTCGATACCACATCAGTGCCTTCGGCCGGAACGATTCGATGCAGTAAATCCCCTGATATCCTTCCATCTCTTCTGCAAGATGCATGGCGATCACATCCGGTTCAAACTCTCCCTTTATCTCAATCACCATCGGCACTTTTTCATCAATGACCGACAGCACCTCAGAGAACAGCGGGATCTTTTCCTGCGAGTTCACCAGTGTCAGCTGTTGCAGTTCTTCATAGGTACATTCCCGTAAAATCCTGTCATCTCCACACATGCGCTTTAAATCTGCATCCTGAAAAACCACAAGCTTCCCATCTACAGTCAGCTGGACATCCAACTCTACTGCAAATCCATGATCAACTGCCTTCGAAAAAGCCGCAAGGGAGTTCTCAGGGGCATTTGACGCATTATCAAAATAGCCTCTGTGCGCCACAAAGGTTTCTGTGAATGGACGTAATCTCTTTTTTCGTTTTGGATTGACATTCGGGCAGACCATAAACAAGTACGCCGCGATCAATACCAAAATTATGATCAATACGGGTCTCATCTTTTTATCTCACCTGACACATTTTACAAAACTTCTGTTTTTATTATTGTACTCTCTCTGAACGGATTTCTCAAGTCATCCAACCCTGACATTCTTGACAAATCCGGCGCTTCTACGCTAAGGTTTGAACAAGAAATGGCTGCTGTTGCAAACCATAAAATGTGAAAGATGAGAATGAAAGGGAGAATCATGATCACCGAGGAAATCAAACAAAGACTCTTTTCCTTACAGGACGAACCCTATCGGGATTTTCAGGTAAAGCTGATCCCGACGATCGATCCAAAGACGATGATCGGGGTCCGCACGCCTGCACTTCGCAAGCTGGCTAAAGAACTCTCAAAAGATCCAGACATTACTGAATTCCTGACTAGTCTGCCACATGAATATTTTGATGAAAACCAGCTGCATGCATTCCTGATCTCAGAGATAAAGGATTATAAAAAATGCATTGCACAGACAGAAAAGTTCCTGCCATTCATCAATAACTGGGCCACCTGTGACCAGCTCTCTCCGAAAGTCTTCAAAAAGCATAAGCAGGAGCTGCTTTCCCACATCCAAACCTGGATCAGATCAGAGGAGACCTATACTGTGCGGTTTGGCATCGGTATGCTGATGCAGCATTTCCTCGATGATGACTTTGACCCGGAATACCTGGAGCTGGTGGCTGGCATCCGTTCAGAAGAATATTACATCAACATGATGATCGCCTGGTACTTTGCCACCGCTCTGGCCAAACAATATGATGCGGTTTTGCCGTATCTGGAGCAGAAAAAACTGGCTCCCTGGACGCATAACAAGGCGATCCAGAAAGCCAGAGAAAGCTACCGGGTTTCGGCGGAGCAAAAAGAATACTTGAAAAGTCTGAAAATTAAGAGCTGAAATAAAGAAACCCGCTGTTTAAGCGACCTTTCAGTGTTTCTCGCCACTTCGGTTGCCTCCCAGAGGCAACCTCAACGCGGCTGTCGCCGCATGAAGACATAAAAATACAGGCTTTTGGGAGCAAGCTCCCTAAGCCTGTATTTTATGTCTTCGCGCGGCTCGTAGTTTACGCGATTACTCCATCTCGATAAAACAAACTACATATTGTATCCGCCTCATTTAAAAATGCGCAGATTTTGTGGTGCTTTTTCACATATTCCACGTATTCCAGTGAGTTTTGCAGATTATGTAGACATTTTGGCGACATGTTTCTTTTTTAAGGTACTGACTCATAGCCTCCTTGCGCTTATCATCTGTCATTATAATGATACCGACATGCCAGAATATTGACTGTATCTCCGTCAATCTGATAAATCAGCCTGTCCTTCTCATTGATCCGCCTACTCCAGAATCCGGACAAATCGCCTGTCAATGGCTCTGGCTTTCCGATACCTTCATTCCCATTGCGTTCAATGTCCTTGATCAGATTGTTAATGCGCTTCAACGTTTTTCGGTCTTCTGTCTGCCAATATGTATAATCCTTCCATCCGTTATCCGTGAAGTTCTTATTCATCAGCCACCTCAATCAAATCATGCTGTTTTGACTTTCCTGCTTCTAACTGGCTCTTGGATTCCATCAGCCAATCATAATTTGCCTTCTCTCTCATAATGTAAGCATTTTCAAGCAAATTGTTATAGGCATCCTCAGAAATCATAACAACATTCTTTGTCTTCCGGGTGACAATAACGGTTTCAAAATCTTCTGTCACCATATCCATATGTGCTTTCATCTTATCCCTGAATTGAGAATAGTTAACTGCCAACATAATAACAACCCTCCTCTCAGGCATATTATAACGTACAATTTATTGTACGTCAATATTCATTCCATTGGCAACGGTGTTTGCCACTCAAAAAGAAGTTAGCCATTTTTATAAATCGGAATTTTCGGAGCGAGTTTTGTTTGCGTTTTCCTAGGAGACAGGGGGCGGTTCTGTCATTTTAGAATAAGCATCCAAGCTTAACACAACCATGGATCCATATCCATTCTTTGTCGGGTATACCGAATCGCTGCTTTGAATAACTTTTTCTATTACTGTGAACTTATTTCTCAAATCGGACACTGTTCTTATTTGCATCATCTTCAACACCTTCTTTGTGCTTATCACAATTTTATCAATTTTATGACAACACAACATCCTATCATTTGAAATTTCGCAATTAAACCCTCAATAAGCCACACGCAATGTCCACCGCCGTCGGATTCATCTGGATGGTTTGATCAAAGATATGCTATTTATAAAAATGGATATTAGCACGCAAATCCATAGAACTTTTGACATAAATGGCATAATATCCATTAATGCTCCCCACTCTGCATTAACTACCCTTTGCGCTGCTTCAAAATAGAAAGCACACACTGTCAAAGCAGTTAAAGACATGCTCACAAATCTGCAATAGCCCGCCTCACTGATCACATGGGAAGCAAATGCTTCAAGCACGCCTTTGTCAGAAATGTCACCGACATAATGGTCACCCGGTGCCTTGTCGATCACATAAACCCGGACGCTCTGCTTACGAAACTCCTCAGCAATACAACGGCCGATGCCGGAAGCGCCACCAGTGACGACGGCGACTTTTTGATTCGTATTCATACGCAACTCCTGTCCCTTTCTTTTATCGAAAACGGGTACCACAGAACCGTCCCCTGGTCCCCGTGAT
>CADBRG010000211.1 GCA_902797015.1 uncultured Lachnospiraceae bacterium | reverse complement strand
GATCATATTTGTCTTCTTTGTAGCCTGCAGGCTATACCGAAGTACGGCATTCAAGGATGTCGTGATCACGACCATTGCAGCGGCACTGCATGTGATCATTCTTGTGCTTTCGTCTGATCTTGGCGCGGCACTGATCTTCTTTGTGACCTACATTTGCATGCTGTTTGTGGCAACACGCGCACCGGTCTATCTGCTCGGCGGATTCGGTGTCGGGGCGGTCGCGGCATTTGGCGCCGCGAAGGTGTTTAACCATGTTAAGACCCGTGTTGCGGCCTGGAAGGATCCGTTTGCCAATATTGACGGCGGCGGCTATCAGGTGGCACAGGCAATGTTTGCGATCGGAACCGGCGGATGGTTTGGCCTTGGTCTGTATCAGGGTATGCCGCACAGTATTCCGGTAGAGACATCGGACTTTATTTTCGCAGCGATCGCAGAGGAGTTTGGCGGCATTTTTGCAATCTGTATTATTCTGGTCTGCCTGTCCTGTTTTGTCATGCTGACCAGGGTGGCAAGGCAGATCCATGATGTGTTTTATCAGATGATCGCGTTGGGATTTGGTGTTGCTTACGGAACACAGGTCTTTTTGAATATCGGCGGCGTTATCAAGTTTATCCCTTCGACGGGTGTGACATTGCCGTTTATCAGCTACGGCGGTACATCGATCTTCTGTACGGTTGTCATATTTGCGATCATTCAGGGAATCTATATTCTGCGGCATAATGAAAACGAGATTTATGTCGAGAACTTTGATCTTGAACCGGAAGAGGTAAAACCGGTCAGAAGAAATGAAGGCGGTGCGGAAGAAGTGCTGCGGCGGCACATGCAGCGTCAGACAGAACAGCCAAAACGGACGAGACGGCCACAGGCAGAACAGCCAGCGAGAACGAAACGGCCGCAGGAAGAACTTCCGAAAAGAACGAGGCGGCCTAAGGTTACGCAGGAAGAAATAAAAGGATTTTGGGATGAGGAAGAAGACCGAGTACAGAAAACCAGGCGCAGACAGAAGCGCACCCAAACAGAATACGAAGAGAAGTGGTAAGGGGCAGTTAACTTTTATCGCCGTTGTATTTGCCATCCTGTTTTTGCTGCTTGCGGTCTACATGGTGTGGTTCCTTGTGGCCAAAAGCGATTCCGTGATCAACAGCTCTTATAACAAGCGACAGGAAATGTATGCGGAAACCGTTATCCGGGGTGATATCCTTTCCGCGGACGGTAAGGTCCTGGCTACGACAGACGATGACGGAGAGACGCGGGAATACCCTTATGAGGACCTCTACGCGCATGCGGTCGGTTTTACCACGAATGGCAAAGCCGGCGTGGAATCACAGTATAATTTTTATATGCTGCGTTCCCATTCCTTTATCTTAAAACGGATTTATCATAATCTGGCAGGTGATAAAGACCAGGGGGATAGCGTAGTGACGACACTTGAGTCGGACCTTCAGGAGACCGCATATGATGCACTTGGCGGAAATGATGGTGCAGTAATCGCAATTGAGCCGAATACTGGCAAAATACTGGCGATGGTTTCAAAGCCTGATTTTGATCCGAATACGGTTGCCTATGACTGGGATGATATCGTAAACGACGAGGACAGCAGTGTACTCCTAAACCGTACGACGCAGGGTCTCTATCCGCCGGGATCAACGTTTAAGATTATCACGGCGCTTGAATACATGCGGGAAAACAGCAATTATAATTCTTTTGCATATGACTGTGAGGGCGAGATCACAAGGGATGACTATACCGTTCATTGTTATAAGGGAGCGGTGCATGGTGAAGAAAACCTTGAGGAAAGCTTTGCCCATTCCTGCAATACGGCATTTTCTACGATCGGATTAAGCTTAAATATTAAGTCGCTGAACAGTTTCTGTAACGACATGCTGTTCAACCAGGCATTGCCGACAGGGCTGAAGACTGCAAAAAGCCAGTTTGCGCTTTCGGAAACAGAGGGCCAGGGAAAGATCATGACGACATCGATCGGTCAGGGCGATACCCTTGTTTCTCCGATCCATATGGCAATGATCGCATCGGCGATCTGCAATGACGGTGTGCTCTGCAGGCCTTACATTGCGGACCATATTGAAAATGATACCGGGACGATCGTCAGACGGTTTGACAAGCAGGAATACGGGAAATTATTAAATAAAGAAGATACACAGAGAATCCGTTCCCTGATGGAAGCGGTCACTGATTACGGTACCGGAAGCGCACTTTCCGGCAGAGGATATGATGTCGCAGGAAAGACCGGTTCAGCGGAATACAACGAAGACAAAGACAGCCACGGATGGTTTGTCGGTTACGCGCAGGACGGAGAAAAGCAGATCGCGATCGCGGTCATCGTAGAGGATGGCGGAAGCGGAAGTTCTTCGGCAGTGCCTGTGGCGGGCGAGGTATTTGACGCGTATTTTGACGAGTAAAACGTTGAACGAAATTACTCGAATCATACATGATGCATAGTTGAAAGTTGCTATTGATTGGCGTATACTGTTAGGTAAGTGTGGCAGATACTGAGATCTGCCGGAGGCAGCAGGAAGCTGCACATTTCGGAGGACAGAACATGATCGTAGCAACAAGTTGCGGCGGTGTTGTGATTTATCGTGGGAAGATCCTTCTGTTGTTCAAGCAATATAAACGCAGATATGAAGGCTGGGTATTGCCGAAGGGAACAGTTGAAGAAGGAGAAACACACATTGACACCGCTTTGCGTGAAGTAAAGGAAGAGGCAGGTGTGAATGCATCTGTCGTATCGTACATTGGGAAGAGCCAGTATTCGTTTTCCGTACCGGATGATACGGTGACGAAGGAGGTACACTGGTATTTGATGTCGACTGACAGCTATTACAGCAAGCCACAGCGGGAAGAGTATTTTACGGATTCCGGATATTATAAATATCATGAGGCGATCCACCTGCTGAAGTTTTCGAATGAGAAGCGTATTTTAGAGGATGCTTACCGCACCTATCAGGAGATGCGCAGAAAGCATGAGTGGATAGATGCGATCCGGACGGAGTAATCTATGGAATGGGAGAAAAAACTAAGGGTCGGCGCATCTGTTAAAAACAGTAAAAGGCTGAAGTTTCAGATCATGCACAGGCAGATCCATCCGACAGTTTACCTGATCGCCTGTGACAGGGCAAAAGGCGGACGACTGGAGATCCTGCCGAGCACGGTTCTTTTACAAAAAGAATACCCGACGGAAGCACTCTATATTGTCGGAATGGCGGGTTATAAGAGAGAGGCTTACGAGATTACGGCATCTTTGATAGAAGATGCATATCGTGTGAATCAGGATTATGACGTGTATCGTCATTTAACAGGACGGGGGCAGATGGTATGTTGATCCTTTTGATGATCGGAAAGATCATAGGGATCGTCCTGCTCGTTATTGCGATCGTGATCGCTGTGATCCTGCTTGTACCGATGCGGTACCGGCTGGTGGCAGCAAGCGAAGAAAAATGCGCTGATTTTAAGCTGAAGTGGCTGCTCGGGCTTGTGACATTTACAGCAGGCTACAAAGAGGAATTCCATTATAAGCTGAGGATAGCAGGCATTCCGGTTCTTCCGAAAAAAGGGAAAAAGCAAAATAAGGAAAACGTCGAAGCAAGCGATGAGAAGACTGAGAAGAAAAAGAAGAAGGCTTCTTTGTGGGACCGCATCAAGCGGGTGTTCGGCATTGTCAAGGCGTTTTTTGAAGAAGGCGTACTTTCGGCAGTGATGCCGATCCTGCAGACATTTCTTGTCAGGATCAGACCAAGAGAACTCTCCGGAAGGGTGGCGTTCGGATTTGAGGATCCGGCGACGACAGGAGAGGTATGCGGAGGACTGTCAGCGATCCCGTTTATCTTTGCGACAGACCTTGCGTTTTATCCGGACTTTGATACAGAAGAAACCTATTTTGACGGGAACGTCAAGGCAAGGGGACACATCTTTATCGTCCATGTTCTGATCTTTGTGATCTCATTGTTCCGGAAAAAAGAAGTACGCAGATTTATCAGTATCGTTCAGAGAAGCAGAAAGAAAGCGAAGAAATAAAGGAGGCACGCACTTATGGCGGAGAATAATACATTTGCAGGTACCATTGATGCATTGATGAAGGGAATGGACGGGTTTGTTTCGAGCAAGACCGTTGTTGGCGATCCGATCAAAATCGGCGACACGATCCTGTTCCCGCTCGTAGACATTTCATTCGGTATGGGCTCCGGTTCATTTGCAGGAGAAAAGAAGCGCAATACCGGAGGCGGTGTCGGCGCGAAGATTTCCCCGAGTGCGGTGCTCGTGATCCAGAACGGTGCGACACGTGTGATCAGTGTCAAGAACCAGGATGGCATCATGAAGATCCTTGATATGATCCCGGAATTTGTGGATCGTTTTGTACAGGGAAGAGAAGCAAAGAAAAATCCGGAGCGCGCAGAAGCTTACCGTCAGGCAAAGGATGAGGCTGCAGAGATGATGCAGGACATCTTAGAAAACGGCGTGGCTGATGCCGAACCGACAGAGATCTGATCTTATTTTGACAGAAATCAGAAAAGCCCTGTGAGAGTATATCTGACAGGGCTTTTATTTTGCGTGTGAGCAAAGAAAAAAAGACCCGGAATCCGGATCTTTTTTAAGTGTTCTCTTTATTATGCGAATCCTTTAAGCGCGTTCAACAGCATTGGATCTCAAGCAGGAAGTGCAAACATAAATCCGCTTCGGTGAGCCGTTCACATTGCATTTCACTTTTTTGATGTTGGATTTCCACATTCTGTTTGACTTTCTATGAGAATGGCTGACGTTGCAACCGAAATGCGCGCCTTTTCCGCAAACACTGCATTTTGCCATAGTTCCACCTCCTTGTTTTTCGTGACAACATGAGTATTCTAGCAGATGTTTATATGGATTGCAACTGTTTTTTTATAAATGCCCGTATTATTTTTGGGTCATAGCACTTCCCTTTTTGCCGTAAAGTATGTATAATGAGTGTGTTTATCGGTCAGAAGCTTAATATGGAGGTAAGCGATGAGAGGACAGATTGATAATTCCCTGGGAACGATCCTGATAGATTCTCAGGTTGTAGCTACCTATGCCGGATCTGTAGCAGTTGAGTGCTTCGGAATTGTCGGTATGGCAGCAGTGAATGTAAAAGACGGGCTTGTTAAGCTCTTAAAGAAAGATTATCTGCACCACGGTATTTCAGTAAATATCAAAGATAACCATATCGTGCTTGATTTTCATGTCATTGTAGCGTATGGTGTCAGCATTGCGACTGTGACGGATAATCTGATGTCTACAGTCAAATATAAAGTAGAAGAATTTACGGGCATGAAGATTGACAAGATCAATGTATATGTTGAAGGTGTCCGTGTGATTGACTAGGGGGATGCAGTTTGCAGACGAATACGATAGATGCCCAGTTGCTTGCAAAAATGTTTTTGGCTGGGGCAAAGAATCTTGAATCAAAAAAAGAATGGATTAATGAGCTGAATGTTTTTCCGGTGCCTGATGGCGATACCGGTACGAATATGACGATGACGATCCTTTCTGCGGCAAGGGAGGTTTCCGCACTGGATCCGGCGACGATGCCGACCTTTGCGAAGGCTGTTTCGTCAGGATCTCTGCGCGGCGCGCGCGGTAATTCCGGCGTTATCCTTTCACAGCTCCTGCGTGGCTTTTCCAAAGTAGTGGAAAAGGTAGATGTCATTGACAAGGTCGTGATCGGAGAGGCCTTTGAGAGAGCTGTTGAGACGGCGTATAAGGCTGTTATGAAGCCGAAAGAAGGTACGATCCTGACGGTGGCAAAAGCAGCTGCAACGATCGCTGTGGATCTTGCCTATGTTGATGAATATGATCTGGAAAGCTATATCAATGCGATTTTAGAAGAGGCTGAGCGTGTTCTGGCAATGACACCGGAGATGCTGCCTGTATTGAAGCAGGCTGGCGTTGTGGATTCCGGCGGACAGGGTCTGGTTTGTGTTCTTCAGGGGGCACGTGATGCATTCCTCGGAAAAGAGATCGATTACAGTGAGTTTGAGGCAGAAGCTGTTTCCAGACCGCTTAAGATCACTGCAGAGACAGAAGAAGAGATCAAGTTCGGTTATTGTACCGAGTTTATCGTTGTGATCGACGAGCCGATCTCTGAGGAGCAGGAGATGGACTTCCGTGTGTTCTTAGAGGGCATCGGTGATTCCATCGTTTTAGTGGCGGATGATGACCTGATCAAGGTTCATGTACATACCAATGAGCCGGGTAACGCACTGCAGAAGGGTCTTTCCATGGGATCTCTGTCCCGTATCAAGATCGATAATATGCGTGAAGAGCATCAGGAGCGTCTGTTTAAGGATGCTGAGAAGCTTGCTGCACAGCAGGCTGAGGCAGCGAAGGAGCAGAAGGCTGCACCGAAAGAGCCGGAAAAGGAGATGGGCTTTGTGGCTGTTACAGCCGGCGAAGGTCTGGCAACCGTTTTCGAAGAGCTTGGTGTTGACATTCTGATCACAGGCGGACAGACGATGAATCCTTGTACAGAGGACTTCCTCGATGCGATTGAGAAGATCTCTGCAAAGACGATCTTCCTGCTTCCGAATAATAAGAACATTCTGCTTGCCGCTAATCAGGCAGCTGAGATGAGTGAAGGTAAGAATATCGTCGTAATCCCGACGACAACGATCCCGCAGGGTATCACCGCGATGATCAATTACATTCCGGAGCAGTCAGCAGAGGACAATGCTGAGACGATGAAGGAGATCATCGAGACGGTACACACCGGTGAAGTGACCTATGCGATCCGCGACACATCGATCGATGATATTGCGATTAAAGAAGGCGATTACATGGGTATCGCTGACGGCAAGATTCGTGCGGCAGGTGCTGACATGAGCGATGTGACAAAAGAGATGGTGCTTGACATGACCAATGAAGAGACCTCTCTGATCTGCATCTATTTCGGTGAAGACCGGACGGAAGAAGATGCACAGGCGCTCGCGGAAGAGATCGAGGCAGCTTGTCCGGACCATGAGATCGAGGTTCATTTTGGCGGACAGCCGGTATATT
>CADBRG010000210.1 GCA_902797015.1 uncultured Lachnospiraceae bacterium | reverse complement strand
GGAACAAAAGCTAATGCTTCTTTTGGTGCCGGGCGTGTTACTGTTTGTGACAGTCAGTTCGCCGGAGTACGCGAAGTCTTTGTACCATTCTCCGCCCGGGATCGTTCTGATGACGGGATGTCTTTTGGGGTATCTACTGGCAGCATGGTGGGGAAGAAGGATCGTCTCGATACGGGTATAGCAGATGGATAAGAAAAAGATCATATGGATTGTGCTCGCGATCCTGTTTCTGTCCGGGGCAGCAGCTGTGTCAGAACATATGGAAGCAGCATCCATTGCCCAAAACGGGGTGGAGCGGGACACAGTGGGCGGAAGTGAGCGGACTGAGACCTTTTGGTATCAGGTGGACGGACAGGGAAAAAAGGAGTTTACGCTGGAGGTGTCGCCACAGGTCCTTTCAGAGGCAGAAGCGGAAAAGCTGCTTGAAGAGGCAAGGACAGAGTGGGAAGAAGTCTTCCTCGGGGAGAATGTATCGGCAGAACAGGTCAATACAGATCTTGTCTTTTTGACACAGCTTTCGGATGGCCTGGTAACGGCAAGAACCACACCGGATCAGCTGACCGTTTTGGATGAGGATGGCAGGCTGATCGGTGAGGATATTCCGGACGAAGGAACGGTAGTCTCACTGGAAACGGAGTTCTCTTATGAAGGCTATTCATTGACAGATGTCCGGTCGGTCCATGTCTACCCGCCGGCAGTCAGCAGTGAACAGATGCTGGAGGAAAAGGTGGCAGAGGCAGTTGCCGATGCGGAAGCAAAAAGCAGAGAAAAGAAAACACTTTTGCTGCCGGAAACTGTTGACGGTCATACAGTACAGTGGGGAATGCAAAAAAGCGGCCACTGGGCAGTGATTTTATTGCTGGGCGCGGCATTGCTGGCAGCACTTTACTTCAGAGAAAAAGAAGAGGTCAAAAAGCGGGAAAAGGCTCGTGAGGCGCAGCTGCTTTATGAATACCCGCAGATGATCGAGCAGATCTGTCTTTTGCTGGGGAGCGGCATGACGATCCGGCGTGCCTGGGAAAAAATGGTGACGGCTTATCGGAGACAAAAGGAACGCGATCAGATTCCGGATAAGATTTTCATGGAGGAAATGGCGATAACAGAATATGAAATGAAGGCAGGACGAGGGGAACGGGAATGCTATGAGCGGTTTGGGATCCGCACAGGTGCAGAACCGTACAGAAGGTTTGCGGCCATTCTCACAAGAAATCTTTCAAAGGGTAATGATGATATCAGGCGTCTTTTGGAAGAAGAAGCAGACCAGGCGATGTCAATGCGAAAGAACACAGCACTTCGCCTGGGGGAGGAGGCCAGCACAAAGCTTCTGGGCCCGATGCTGATCATGTTTCTGGTGATACTGGCTGCAGTGATCTTTCCGGCGTTGGAGAATTTTTAAAACCATAGAGGATGAAAAGGAGGAGAATCATGTTAAGAGAAGAGGGAATGCGTTTTATTGAGGAAGAAGAAGGTATCGGAGTGGTTGAGATCATACTCATCCTGGTGGTGCTTGTCGGGCTAATAGTGATATTTAAAAAGCAGCTCACGACACTGGTCAACAATGCATTTAAAGGAATCTCGAATAAAGCGGGAAGCCTGGAATGAGAGCGAAGGCTGGCCTGACGGTGTTTCTGGCGCTTTTGATCGGTATGATGATCGCCGTGGTATTTGGCTTTTTAGAGGCTGCACGGGTCAGCGGACTAAGATCAAATGCAGACATGCAGACCATGCAGGCGGCAGACGCGCTTTTATCAGAGTACCATGCGGGATTGTGGAAAAATTATGACGTGTTGTTCTGGGAATCTTCCTCTAATGGGGCTGAAGGGGCAGCGCTCCTGCAAAAGCAGTCGCTGGATCAAAACCAATCCTTTGCAAGCGGAAAATCGATGTTTCGGGAATATCCTTTTCTGGAAGTATCTGCCAGCCGCATTGCGGTGGATGCATATGAATGCGCGACAGACCGGGGCGGAGCACCTTTTCGGGAACAGGCAGTGATTGCGGCAAAGGAAAATCTTGCGCAGTCAGCGGTAAAAGAGCTGGAGGATGCCTTACTGCAAAAGGAAGAGGATGCGCCATCGGAAGATGCGATGGAACAGATGGAACATGACGCAGGCGAGCTGGACAAACAGCTTGAGACAACAGCGGAAAGTGACATGGAACAGGAAGAAGGCGGGGAGGAAGCGCCTGCTGCTGATGCATCTGATTCCGTTTCACTTGCGCAAAAGCGGGAATTGCGGAAGGACATTCCGATCAAATGGATGATCCGTTTGAAGAAAATGGGGATTTTATCTGTTGTCATGCAGGATAAGCCTGTTTCGGAAAAGGCGATGGATCATCCTGAACTGATCGGAAAGCGGGAACTGCAGACCGGTAATTATGTGAATGTCAAAGAAGCCGGTGTCGGAGAAGATCTCTGGTATCTGCTTTATCTGCAGCAGCACTTTTCGGATGCGTCAAGAGAAAGTATGGGCGGTGTTTTTGATTATGAACTGGAATATATGGTTGCAGGAAAGCATTCCGATGAGGAGAATCTGAAGGCTGTTGTGAACCGTCTTTTGCTGATGCGTGAAGGTGTCAATTATGTTTATCTTTTACAGGATGTTCAGAAAAACAATGAAGCCCTTCTTCTGGCGACAGCAATCGTTTCTGCCTTCGGGCAGCCGGAACTTGCGGAACCTGTCAAACATGCCATTTTGCTGGCATGGGCTTATGCGGAATCGATCAGTGATGTCAGGATTCTGTTAGACGGCGGGAAGCTGCTGCCGGTCAAGACCAGTGCACAGTGGCATACCGATCTTTCGAATCTGTCCGGGGATTATCTCGGAGAGGAAGGAGATTCCGCAGACGGCGGAAAAGGGCTTACCTATACACAATATCTGCAGTTGCTTTTGCTGGCAGAAAAGAAAGAGAAGGTAACCTATCGAACGATGGATCTGATCGAGCAGCGTGAAGGAATCCGAATGGATCAGATGATCGGCCGCATGAAATGCAGTTATCTGTTTGAGGCACCGCCTTTGTTCTGGCGGTTTGTATCCCTGGGGGATAACACATTTACCGGGTTTTCGTATCAGACAAGCAAAAAGATTTCCTATTTGGCAGAAGAACAAAACTGAATAAGCGTATTACAAACTGCAAGGAGGTGTCGGGGCGTGCTTTTGTACAAAAACAGCGGGAAGCATCGGGACAAAATGTGTAGCTACAGTTTATTCAATCATTTAAAAGCTCTCTCTATCAGGCACATGCGTTCTAAAATTCTTTTTTCTCACCCCTGTGTTATACAACGAAATATAGAACCGGGCTGCCGTATCAAACGCACAAAGGCACGCCCCGGCGCCTCCTTCACAGTTGAAGCGGCGTTTGTGCTGCCGATTTTTCTTTTTGCGATTCTGGTCATGCTCGGAATCTTCACATCGTTGCAGGTACAAAGCTGCATGTCACAGGCATTGCAGTATTCTGCCAGGAAAACGGCGGTATCCTATCTTGATGCAAAAGATCTGCAAAAGGGACTTCCGCTGATAGGAGCAAGAAGCATTGCGATCCGGTATTTTCAGCAAAACGGAGGTTGGACAGATGTGATCGCAGGCGGAACGGCTGGCATTTCTTTTCGGGGATCTGATCTTTCGGGAGAATATGTACAGTTGTGTGCGGCCTACAAAGTGAAACTGCCGGTTTCGTTTTGGGGAATCAGGTCTTTGCCTGTGACACAGTGTGTATCAGCAAGAAAATGGATCGGTGCGACCGATGGTACCGGAGACGATGCAGATGGTGATGGAAGATATGTGTATGTGACGGAATACGGGGAAGCATTTCATAAGAGCCTTTCCTGCCCTTATCTGGATCTGAGCATTCATGCAGTCCCGGCAGCAGATGTGGCAGACAAACGGAATCTGGATGGAGAAAAATACAAATCGTGCAGTTGTTGTAAAGGGAATGAAGGAACGGTCTATATTACGAATTACGGGAAGGAATATCACAGTCAGCTTTCCTGCAGTCATCTGGTCAGGACGATCCATCAGGTTGAAAAAGGTCATACCGGGAGTCTGCATGCCTGTGCGAAGTGCTCGGGCGGTGAGTGATAAAGAGGGGAGGAATTATGGCAGCAGAAATCATTTTGTGCGGGTTTCTAGGATTGCTTTCTCTGGAAGATATCAAAAGGCAGGAGGTTTCCTTTTGGCTGTTGGGTGCGGCAGCGGGGGCCGGTCTGATCGTTTTGGTCAGTCAGACGTTTTCCGGCTGGACGGATCTTTTGTTTCGTCTGATACCGGGAGCGGCACTTCTCCTATGTGCCATATTGTCTAGGGGAAAAGTCGGGACCGGTGACGGAATGGTATTTCTCATCATCGGGCTTTACTGCACCGTTGGTCAGGTCATTGGCCTGATGGCAGGTGCATTTCTGGTATCGTGCATCGTGGCAGTGGTTTTGATCGCAGTCAAACGAAAGAGAAAAACGGATTCGTTTCCGTTTGTGCCATGTATTTTTGCGGTCTGTCTGATCGGTTTTGTCCTACACAGGGCAGGCCTGGCGGCATGACAAAAAGAGGTCAGCAAACAGGAAGAACGGTGTATGCGGAGGGAAAAGATTGAAGGCATCATTTACGGTAGAAGCAGCTCTGATCATGCCTGTGGTCATTGTTTTGCTGGTCTTTTTATTGCATCTTACGATCGGGCTTTATGAGAATGTTTCTGAGGTGGCAGAAAACATCACAAGGATTGAAGAATTGGATTCCGTAAAGCTGTTTCGCGGATTGTCCACCGGAAAAGAACTGATGGAAGGGTTAACAGATGGATTTTAAATATACACGGACGGCGTCCTGCAGCTATATGACAGTGAAGGATGCAGGATACGCCTGCGAACCTTATAAAGTGCAGATGCTTTTGAATAATAAAATTCCTGGTCTGCTTGATATGAAAGTGATATCAGAAAATGGCGTGTCAGAATACTGGTATGACATCACAGGTCTGCAGCCTTTGGATTTTCTGACAGCAAAAAGAAAGATCGGATGGGAGGAGCTTTGTATGCTCGTTCGTAATATCTGTGATGTCCGGCTGACACTCGAGAAATATCTTCTGGATGCAGATGATCTGATCTATGACAGCAAACAATTCTTTCAGGACAGAAGAACCGGGAAGCTTTTATTTTGTTATGTGCCGGGGCTTAGGGAGCAGCAGACAAACGGAATGCTGAAGCTCTTTGAAACCATTCTGGAACGAATGGATCATAATGATCCGCGGACCGTACGGGCAGGGTATGAGCTGTATGAGGCGTGTGCTGCGGGAGAGGCAGGAATAGAAGAGATGATGCAGTGTCTGGTATTGCCGGAGGAAAAGGCGATGCGGCCAAAGAAACCGAAAAGCAGTCAGGCATATCCGGAAATGCCGGAAAGCGGGCTGCGTCAATTCCATGATTTGCCGGGAGGAACGGCGATGCAGGTGCGGGAAGAAATGGCATGGCCGGTTCACGAAGAGTCACACAAGCCGAAAAAAACATTTGCCTCAAGACGGAAACGAAAAAAGGATGAATCGGAAGATGCGGATTTCTGGACAGAAGATGATTTTGCGCAAATGAAGGAAATCGGAAGATGGGATAAACAGCCGGCACCGAAAAGAAAACAGGTGCATGAAGATCATCCGACGGAACTCTTTTCGGAGGAGATGCTCCCGAACAAAATCCGGTTGATCTACAGAGGCGACGGAAAGGAACAGGATCTGAAACCGCAGACGTTTCCTTTCCTCATCGGAAAGAAGGATGGAGATGCTGACGGACTGATCCGGGCAAAGACGGTAAGTCGTGTACACGCAAGGATTTTTCAGGCAGATGGAAACTACTATCTCGAAGATGCGAATTCGACGAATGGTACCTATGTTAACGGAGAACTGCTGCCGTGTCATACCTCATACCCTCTGCGTCAGGCAGACCGGATCATATTTGGTGATCAGGAGTATCAGGTCGCTTTGCTTCCATAAAAGATTTTGGTATAATCCAGATAAAGGAGGATATAAGTGATGAAAGATGATAATTGCATTTTCTGTAAACTGGCAAACGGTGATATTCCGACACGCACCATTTATGAAGATGAGAGTTTCCGTGTTTTTTTAGATGCAGCGCCGGCGACAAAAGGGCATGCACTCATTGTCCCGAAAGATCATGCTGCAAACCTGTATGAACTGCCGGATGAGACAGCAGCAAAGACACTGGTGTTGGCAAAGAAAATGGCGACGCATATGACAGAGAAGCTTGGCTGCGACGGCTTCAACATTGTTCAGAATAATGGTGAGATCGCGGGACAGACGGTATTCCACTTCCATATGCACCTGATCCCGCGTTTCAAGGACGATGCCAATATGGACCGCTTTGTGTGGAATCCGACATCGCCCTCAGACGAAGAGCTTGATGCAGTGCAGGAGCTGTTGAAATAGATATACGTTTTTGTACACATTTAAATAATGAGCCAGGCCCAACCAGAATCTCAAAGAAAGCTCGTTTCCCGACGGTGAACTAACTCCTAACTACGACTAAGACACTCCAGAATGCTGTCGTGCCTAAGTC
>CADBRG010000209.1 GCA_902797015.1 uncultured Lachnospiraceae bacterium | reverse complement strand
GGAAAGCCGACAAAAGCATCCATTGAAGAGTACATCCTGCTTCCGGCGACACCGAGGTTTATGACGATCGTATTTCCGCGAAGTGCAGAAAGCAGGCTGTCAAAGGAAAATAAGATTGTCCTGTCAACTGCAGACACACCATCCGGTGCATTCGAAGGGCTCTTGCAGACAGTTCCGACCGGGAATCTGATCACGGGAATCGTCCAGATGAAGAGTCTTCGCTCATCCGAGAAAGAACGCAGAGGTCCGGCAGAAGAGATGCTGCAGATTTACACGAAGTACATGAAACAGATTTTAGGCGAGAATGGTTATTTGAAATGAACCTGGTGAACTCAAATTCTATAGAAATAGCTGCAACTCGGGAGAATCTGGCGGTTGCAAAGACATTTATCGAAAAAAGGTTAAAGCGGAGTAATATCAGTAAAGAAATACTGTCGGAAACGCTGATGGTGTTTGACGCGCTGGTTCACAGTCTGCTCAGGCAGGGGGTCGATCAGAATACATTGCTCACGATCAAAACCAGAAGAAGCTTTGGTGAGATCAATATCAACCTCGGATTTGAAGGGGAGCAGTTTGTTGCGCTCGATGATGAAACCGAGTGCCTCACAGAAGAAGAAACGATTCTGAAGGAATACGAGGATAAATTCGATTACAGCTACCAGCACGGATATAATCTGGTTCAGATTGTTGTACAGAGAAGCTTTCAGAATACGGTGTTGGCCAGCCTGATATCTATTTTGGCAGCGATCCTCGTGTATATTCCGATCAATGCGTTCATGAGTACGGATACACAAATCATGCTGGGAGAGGAGATCATCTTTCCGCTGGTAAAGCTGTTTGCCAATGCAATGCTCATGATCGGTGCTCCGGTCACATTCTTTTCTCTTTTGAAAAACTTCACGGACATCTACATCATATCTGAACGAAACACAAGTGGACGAAGGATGCAGGTAAAAACGATCATCACATCGGTGATAGCGGTTGTTCTGGCAATTGTGGCCGGATTGATCATTGCGGCAATATTGAGTTCCGGGCTTGGAGATATTGCAGGATACGGCGGGCTCGATGCGCAACCGTCCGTGCGGGAACTGATCGAATCTATAGTGCCATCAAGCATCTTTACGCCGTTTGAAACGATCATGCCGTTCCCGCTGATCTTTGTAGCCCTGATCGTCACCTATGCATTTTGTTCGATCGGAAAATACTTTGACAAAACAAAAAAAGCGGTCGAAGTCTGTTATGCATTGTTTTCGAGAATGCTTCATGTCGTCATGTTTGCGTTCCCGTTTTTCTGCTTCCTGGCGCTGCTGTATCCACTTTTGGGAAGCGGGTTCAGCATCCTTTTACTGATCCTGTATATCGTTGCCTTATCCGCAGCAAGTCTGGTGTTCCTTGTGGTCTTTTATCTGATCAGGCTTATGGCCGGCGGCGTGAAGCTGAAACCATTTTTAAAACATCTCCCGCAGTTGCTGAAGGAAAACTATAAAATCGGATCTGTGATCGATGCCGTTCCGTTTAATGTCAGGTACTGTGTCAAAAATTACGGGATGGACCGAAAGCGGATCACCGACAAATTTGCCATCCTTGCACAGATCAACCTTGACGGAAACTGTTATCTCATCATGCTGATGGGAATGCTGTTTGTCTTCATGATGGTCACCAGCGCATCATGGTATCATATCGTGGTAATTGCGATCATCGTATTGTTTCTGTCTTTTGGTGCGCCGAATCAGCCGGGATCGGTTCTGATCGGCACATTGATCATTGCACTGTTTTTGAAGGCGGATGTGCTGATCCCGACAGCGGTTTATCTGGAAGTGTTTTTCGGAGCGATACAGAATCTGATCAATGTGGCAGGCTGTGTGGTTACGGTTGCCATTGAAGAAAAGCAAGCATGGAAGTGAGATTGTGTTTGGAGGGCAATAGATGTTTTTCATGATCGGTTTGACGGATGGGCGGAAGGATTTTCCGTTCACGCAGACGATTCTTTGCAATAAATGTGGCAAGTATGGGCGCTACCAGGTCTTTATGACGTACATGTCGTTGCTGCTGTTTTTCATCCCGTGTGCGCGTTGGAATAAGCATTATTATGTGCAGACTACGTGTTGCAATACAGTCTACGAGCTGAATCCCGAAGTCGGGAAACGGATTGCAAGAGGTGAAGATGTCAGAATCACGGACGATGATCTGACACAGGTATATGCAGGCAATGGGAGCGGCAGACATCAGACAAAATGCTGCCAGAATTGTGGGTATATGACGGTAGAAGACTTCGAGTACTGCCCGAAATGCGGAACGCGGTTTTAGGTCGGGACAAAATAGTACAGAGGAACAAATATGAAATTAAAGAACGTACTGATCGTAGTCAATGATATTGAGCGGTCCAGACAGTTTTATCATGATCTGTTCGGGCTCGAGCTGATTCTGGATAATGATGGCAATATGATCCTCACAGAAGGCCTGGTTTTGCAGGACAGAACGATCTGGGAAAAGTTTCTGGGGAAGGAAATCGTTCGGGAAAACAATTCCTGTGAACTGTATTTTGAAGAGAGCGATATCGAGGGATTCGTGGAAAAGCTGGAGAATTATTATCCGGAAGTTAAGTATCTCAGCAGGCTTGATCAGCATACCTGGGGACAGAAGGTGGTCCGCTTTTATGATCCGGATGGAAATCTGATCGAGGTGGGGACACCAATGTAAATGTCTTATATTACAAAGAAACGAGTTGAATTATGATTAAAATATTATTCGTCTGTCACGGCAATATCTGCCGGTCGCCTATGGCAGAGTTTGTCTTAAGAGATATGGTGAAAAAGGCTGGCTGTATGGCAGATTTCAATATTGATTCTGCAGCGACCAGCAGGGAAGAGCTGGGGAATCCTGTTTACCCTCCGGCAAAGAAAAAACTGCGGGAGCACGGGATCGGCACACCGGAGAATGATCTGGGTGTCAGCACAAAGCGGGCACGACAAATCACGGACTCCGATTATGAAACATATGACTATCTGATCGGTATGGATAGCGCCAATATCCGAAATATGAAGCAGAAGTATCGGAATGATCCGGATGGGAAAATCTACAGTCTGATGGATTTTACAGATCGACCCGGAAGTGTGGCGGATCCGTGGTATACGGGAGATTTTGAAGCGACCTGGCAGGATGTCAGTGAGGGTTGTGAGTGTCTGTTGCATTATTTGCAAAACAAAAACGGCGGCCATTAGGCTGCCGTTTTTTACTTTCAAAAATACATATCTGTTATTCAGTTCAAAATGCTATCCTTCTCCTTCAGAATATCATCCGAGAGAATCATGCCTTCCACATTATCGAATCCCAACCGCTCAATCGTGGCAGAGAAGCGTTCACTCTGTTCTCCGTATTTCTTAAAAACCAGGATGGCTTTCTCGATTGCATTCAAAACATCGTCTTCATCTTCAAAAATATGGTTCAGTGGCTGACCGATCGCATGGCTTTTGCCAAAACGGCCGCCGATGAACATCTTATATCCGTTGCGCCATCCCATGATACCAACATCATTTAAATTTGGTTTTACGCAGTTGTGCGGGCAACCGCCGACTGCGATCTTGAATTTGTGTGGCAGTGCGATTTGGTGATAGCCGACATAAAACCGGTCATGAATCTTTTCGGCAAGGCCAAAGGAATCCAGTAATCCAAACTGACATGTCGTGCCTTTGCAGCAGACGATTGGACGTACTTTCGGCCCGGTACCGCCGGTCTCAAATCCGCCTTCATTCAGATATTCCGTAAAGGGTTCAATGTTTTCGTACGGGATGCCCGGCACTTCTATTGTCAATCTGGTCGTCAAAACGACATGTCCGTTTCCGAATCGTTCGGCTGCTGAGGCGATGTGACCAAGTTGTTCTGAGCTCAGACGACCGTTTACCGTGATCACGCGGGCGGAAAATGTGTCTGTATTTTTATTTGTAATGAAACCAAGCCCTTTCAGACGTCCTTTTTCTTCCTTGGTAATGTTTGACATGATTGATTCCTTTCAAATAGAGAGCCCCGAAGGGCTCTCCAAGATGGGTCGTTTCAAATTGGCTTATTTAATCGATGCGCCGAAAGCTTCCACTTTAGCAAGGGTTTCTGCTGACTGATTGTCATCGCCGTTTACTTCGCAG
>CADBRG010000208.1 GCA_902797015.1 uncultured Lachnospiraceae bacterium | reverse complement strand
CCGCATCGACCTCCGACACGAATTTGTCCACAAACAGAATCTGCAGTGCAAAGAACAGCGCACAGATCAAAACGATCGTATCGCCTTTGCCTAGCGAAAACCCATCCTTGATGCAGAGCAGATACAATCCTGCCACGGCTAAAACAACGCTGATCCAGATCTTCGCGCCGATCCCTCTTTTGATGATCGCATAGATCACGGGAACGATCACGACATACATCGATGTCAGAAACCCCGCTTTGGCCGCAGTCGTATAGGCAATACCGATCTGCTGCGTTGCACTTCCCGCAAACAAAAACACTCCGCAGACAAGACCTGCGATCCATATTTTTTTTCCTTTTTTGACCGGTACTTTTTTCTCTGCATCACCTGATGCCTGCAATCCGTTTGATACCGTTGCAGCTGACTGCTCTCTTTTTTTCGCATAAACATCCAGCAGTTTCACTACCGGGATCAAAAGAAAAAACGAGATCCAGTTTCGCATCGTCAGAAATGTGTAAGCGCCGACATAATCCGCGCCTATACTCTGCGCCACGAAACCGAATCCCCACACAAATGCTGTAATGAGCAGCAAACTAAGTCCGATCAGACTTCTGTTACTATTCTTTCCCAATTTTAATCTTTAATTCCTTCGCTTCTTCCCGCTCCGCTTCTGAAATATCTCCGTCACTCTCTATGACTGCATCGCAGATCTCGCAAAGCAAATCCTGATAAGTATCTGCCAGGTCATCATTTGTCCCACGCAAAAGCAGAATACCGTCATCCAGCTCATCGTCAAACATGGCATCAATATAGACATCCACGTTTTCATATGTTTCTTCCAGTGTCTCTACTGAATAATCATAGTCAAAGATTGCATTCAGACATTCAACTTCATCCTCACCGAACATTCCGTCTGACGCAATCAGATGGATCGCTACACTTAATGCCTCATTTGCATAATACGCATCCATCTCTCCAAGCTCTTCGGTATCCCAGCTGATCAGTTCCTGCTCATCACATGCATCCAGGAATGATGTCCAAAGGTTTTGGATCCGCACAACACGTGTATTATCAATCTTCATAGCTTTCCCCCCTGTATCAAACAGATCTCTTCCTAATATATAGGGCAGGATCTATCCTCAACTATTTTTATCTCAGTCATAATATAGCAACCAATAATAGAATTGTAAAGAGAAAGGCATTTCTTCAAATAAAAGAAATACAAATAATGCATTGCACATTTATAAGAATGCGTTTATAATAGTCCCAGTGTAAAAACGAGAGGGAAATTCCTTTCCCGGTACACATTGTTAATGTTAGCCAAAGAAGGCGTTTCCCACTAGGAGACGCTTTTTTTTGAGAAAACAAATCCCTATGCGTTAATTTTCACTTTGAACAAATAAGCTGTTTATACACAAGGAGGTTCTTTATGGCACAACGCACCGACATAAAAAAAGTACTTATTATCGGCTCGGGCCCGATCGTTATCGGCCAGGCTTGCGAGTTTGATTACTCCGGAACACAGGCATGCAAGGCCCTCAGAAGCCTTGGCTATGAGATCGTTCTGGTAAACTCCAACCCGGCAACGATCATGACAGATCCGGGAATGGCAGATGTTACATACATCGAACCCCTGAACGTGAAACGTCTCGAGCAGATCATCGCGAAGGAACGTCCGGATGCACTCCTCCCGAACCTGGGTGGTCAGTCAGGCCTGAACCTTTGTGCAGAGTTATATAAGGAAGGCGTCCTTGATAAATACAATGTCGAAGTTATCGGTGTTCAGGTTGATGCCATCGAGCGCGGTGAGGACCGTATAGAGTTCAAGAACACCATGGACGAGCTTGGCATTGAGATGGCACGTTCACAGGTAGCTTACAGCGTGGATGAAGCTGTAGAGATTGCATCCCGTCTCGGCTATCCCGTAGTATTAAGGCCCGCTTATACCATGGGCGGTTCAGGCGGCGGACTTGTTTATAACGTAGAAGAGCTTAAGACCGTCTGCGCAAGAGGTCTTCAGGCTTCAATGGTTCATCAGGTTCTCGTAGAAGAGTCGGTCATCGGCTGGGAAGAGCTGGAGCTGGAAGTAGTAAGAGATTCAACCGGTAAGATGATCACCGTCTGCTTCATAGAGAACATCGATCCCATGGGAGTTCATACCGGAGATTCATTCTGCTCTGCACCCATGCTCACCATTTCCCAGGAAGTTCAGGACAGACTTCAGAGGT
>CADBRG010000207.1 GCA_902797015.1 uncultured Lachnospiraceae bacterium | reverse complement strand
TGGCATTTCATATCCCCCGTTGTGCTTACCCGGCCCTCTTCTTTGGCACGAGCATGTTAAATTTCATCAGGCTTTCGTCAATGTTCTCCTCAACGACGCCGATATATACCAGTGTTTCCCTCTGGTAGCTATGGCAGAGGATGCGCTGCAGCGATACGACGTCTCCGGTCATTTTGTAGTAATGGAATCCGAATGTTTTCCGGAGCGTGTGGCATCCTATCCGGTCTTCAATGCCTGCCTTTCTGGCTATGTCGTTGATGATCTGATAGCAACGCTGCCTGGTAATAGGCCGGAATTTATGTGTCGCGGAGTCTTTCTGCCTGCTCTGAAAAACAAATTCATCCCCCTTGCGGCCGGACAGGAGACGGTTTATATCCCTTCTTGCTGACGGATTTATAAGAATCCTTGCCTCTTTCCCTGTCTTCTTCGCCCGGATCCTGGCATAATCTTTGCCTTTCAGATCGCTTACTTTAAACCGCGTAAAGTCACTTACCCTAAGTGATGTATTGAAACCGACAAGCAGAATGAGTTCCCAGCTTACCGCACCTTTCGGACGCTTTTTGTCGTGTTCCCTGGCAATCTCGTAGCACCGCTCCAATGTGTCAAGATCCCTTATCGGCTGCACTAATTCCATGTTTTCACCGCCCTCCAATATGGCAAACCTGCATAATCTAAAAAAGCGCCCCGGCTTTTTGTGCCGGGGCATTTATCATTTTGAGTATTCAGTTTTATTCTGCTTCCTTGACCGGTTCCGCCAGAAGAACCTGCGGTGTCTGTATCTTTAATTCCTTTACGGCGTCTTCTATGGCGTCCCTGATTGTTTCATCGTCGAGATCATATCCCTGCTCTTCCAGCCTTGCTATAGCGTACTTCAATCGGTCCTGGATAACACCGGTCTGATAAAGCTGTTCGGCAGCGAACACAACCGTTTTGGCGGCAATATGCAGATTCTCCATCTGCTGATTGTTCAGCTTGCTTTTGAGCCACGGAACCAACCTATATGTGATGATAGATGCGAGCAGCGCAATGATTGCCTGCAGCACCGGAGTCAAATCGATTTTCATTCCTTGTTCCTTTCCCTGCGGTCACGGTTGCCTTCCGTTTCCGGACGCGCCGCAAATGCGAAAGTGCTTCGCTTTATGTGGTAATTCTTCCTGATAGATAGTGCATCAGTTCATCCCTTGACTTCTGGATCTGATCTGTGTCGCCGTTGTGCAACTCATGATCCAGAAGTGCAAGGATTCCCGCGCAGATTACCTGCGTACTTTGCTGTAAGTCTTTGATTGCCGCGTCATGATCATCGAGCCTTACTTTGTCATGTGCAAGTTTCGTTGCCGTGTCCGTCGATGGCGCACGCCATTTCTTGAAAATGTCTATCACCTTATCGACCGTGACAATCGCGGCAAAGATGGCCAGCAAGACATACGCAGTTGTCATTAACTGATCCGGGCTTATGTTACTCATCTCATATCACCCCCAATCCGCCGCAGTCTGACCACATCCGCAGTCGTGCGTTCACGGGCGTAAAGGTTATATGATTTCTCCGGAATCATACCAATCGCCATACCTTCTCCTTATGTCTTCTTCTAATGTGTCAAACGGTTCCACTCCTTTAACCACCCGTACAGCTATGTCATTTCTTATCGAACCGCAACCGTTCCCCGGATGCAGATAGATATCCACCGTGCCATCAGCGTTGTTGTGGATGTGGTAAAAGTCCTGCCTGAGTTCGATACACTGCTTCATCATGATGCTTACAAAAATGGCGCCGGATGATCCGACGCCGCCGCTTCCTTTTGTTTACTCTGTGATAAGGTTTTCCATGCCGCTGTCAATCAGGATTTCCCTGACCTGATCTTTCAACAGACGCGGAACCTGTGCGAAAGTCTTTTTTTTTTTTTTTATCTGCTGTGCCCAAAGTAAAGCTAACATGTCACTACCTCCTTCCCCGTAGAAAATACGAAACATAGCATTCATGATGATATTGCGCATAGCTTACCCCTCTGTTCTGGCTTTATTCGATGATAAGATCTTCCCTTCCCATCTCGCGCAGGATATCCGCAACCTGATCCTTCAGTCTTGGGGGCACCTGCCTATATGTTTTCTTTCCAGCTACAATCTGTTCTGCCCAAAGTCTCGCAATCACTTCTGATACCTCCTTCATGTTTTACCTCTCTGAAATTGTCAGACACACCGTCCGGATGGTTTTAAAAATGTCAGATAATTAAGCGTAAACGATCTCGCTCATTTCCAGGATGCACTCTTCGAGGAGGCTGTTTGTTTCTGCCAGCTTCTCGATATCTGTCTTTTCTGACAGTCTGATAAGCACGCGCCCAGAATC
>CADBRG010000206.1 GCA_902797015.1 uncultured Lachnospiraceae bacterium | reverse complement strand
ATCCGATCAACACGATTGCCGAAGTATTCTGCTGTCAGCGCTGCTTCTTCCGCAATCGGGATATCGGATGTCCCGGCTGTCACGATACCGATCACGCCACCGTCTTCCTTCGGTTCCGGCTTTTCTCCGACCGTGATGATCTTCGCCTGCTGATGAAAAACAGCATTCGGCGAAACTTCAAGTACTGCACGGTAATGATTCTCATTCGCGCGTGATACAAGGATCGTCTTATTGTCACCCTGCATGTGTGAAACGATCCCTGCGACCTGCTCCGGTATCTTTCCCTGGCCGAAGATCACCTCAGCCTGACCGGTCCGCAGGTTTCTATGCTGGTCAATATTTGCATAACCGATGTCTTCATAAGGCAAGTGCTTTAACTGCTGCATCGCCTCTTCGATATTCATTTCTTTCTCTGCCACCTGATGCAGAATTTCTTCAATGTGTTTTGTATCCATAATACGTACCTTTACATACACAATTGTACATTGCAATAATGCCAATCTCGATTATATCATAATTCAGTCATCATAAAAATGCTTTACTCTTGCATAAACCTTTTTGAAATCTACCTTACATTCTCCTGCTGAAATCCCGACCGGTATCTCATCCTCAAATGTATATGTCTTCGGCAATTCCGGTTCCGTAAGATAATAAACGGCTACGCTTTTATTCTTCGGATCGACAACCCAGTATTCCCGCACGCCATGTCTTCTGTAAAGTTCCTGCTTTCTCCAGAGATCATGGCTGCGGCTTGACGGAGAAAGGATCTCCACGATAAAATCCGGTGATCCGTGATGCGGACGGTCTACCTCTTTTTCGGGATCACAGTGAATGTAGATATCCGGCTGCACGACGGTCTTCCTGTCTTCTCCGAGTTCCACATCCGAAGGCGCCAGATACAGGTAACAATGGTCTTTATGTTTCTCAACGCACTCATCTAACTGTACAGATATGCCAAGCAGTATCCCCTGATGGATCTTCGAGGGCGATGCCATGTCATAAAAGACACCATCAATCAGTTCCACACGTTTTTCATCCGGCAGGGCATAATAATCATCAAGAGTGTACTCGCCCTGCTCCACATCGTCCAGATAATAATCGAGCGCTCTTTCTCTGACGTAATAATCCTTTCCGGAGATTTCATATTTCACAGATCTGCCATGCGCTTTTTCTGACAGGGCGAGCACGATTGCATCGATCGTCTCCTTGCGCGGTGCTTTGGTCGCACCGCCGAAGATCTTTTGTATCGTCCCAAGAGGGACACCGGAAAGATCCGAAAGCATCTGATTCGTCAGACCGAGTTCCCGTTTTATGTTTCTCATCTCTTCGATTGTCATATCCAGTCCTCCTGAATTTGCAAATCCGCTCTTTTCAGTCAAGTCATACACTCAGTATAATGTTTCTCAGATCCATTTGTCAATCGCTTTAAAACCGTTTGCACCGTTATGAAACCGTATTAGAGCCGTTTTGATCTTTTATTGCAGAATCTTATTAAAATGTCCAAACCACAGATTTCACATGACAAAAAATGGACCTTCTTGAAGAAACACTTCAAAAAGGTCCAAACGTTTTTCAATGTAACCGGTCCAACCTGAATGGGTTCAAATAAGTGCCTGTATTCCATTGCCCATTCCTTATTAAAAATAAATCACCGTAACCTTCTTCCCGATCGACTTCAGATTCTCCACAATCTCTTTTACGATATTCATTTTGACATTGAAATTGATCGGAAGATCCGGATTCTGATGCATCGGATTCTTCGCCCGGCCGACAAAGAAATGGATATCTGTAGCCTCTTCAAGCAGCATCCGGGTGATTCTCGAAGCACCGTCTTTCTTTCTGCACCATTCATCATAGAGCGTATTGTCATGCACGTAGTCCTCGATATAGGAGGCAACCTTACTCATCGTAATGACACCCTCTGTCACCAGATCTACGCCTTCCAGGCTTGCGATCGGCGGCACATCTCCGATGTCATCATTCATCACGATGTCTGATCGGATCGGTTTGTCCAGCCAGCGGGAAGCGATTGACGATGTCGTTCCACCACAGATGATCCGACGCCCTTCTTTTGAGAAATACAGACGCATCATCCGCTCACTGTCATTCCGGTTTGCCGGCGGTCCGAACAGAATGTTAAGGGGCATCCGTTTTCTTATCTGAATAACACAGGCCGTCACATCATCACGCGGTTCTTCCCCGTACAGCTTATAACACTCATCTACCAGCAATGTTGCCAGACCTTTTGCGGTATATCCTGCGACCGACATGATCTCCATAAATTCCGCAATGTCCTTCGGGCCCCAGTTCATGTTGTAGGATTCTTCTTTGTTCGCATACGGGACGCCGTCACTCATTGCGAGAAAAATATCACCTTCCTGCAGCGGAATGGAAGAATACCATATGGTCTTTTCTTCGATCACGTTTTTGGTCTTTTCATATTCTGTATTTTGACCATCCCGCAAAAAGATTACGTCCGGATTGTCATACTGGATCAGTTCGATTGTCTCGTTCGATACGATCCGCATGACGGTAAACGTCGCATACGCTACGCCGTGTGATTTGTCGATCGGAAGCGTTTTTGCAATCGTCTCGACACATTCTTTCAGTGACATGCCGGCCGCCACCATGGTTGAAATGATCTTTGCGGTCAGGGTCGAGAGGATACTCGCTTTGACACCGCTTCCCATCCCGTCTGCAAGGACGATCACCATGGAATCGTCATCCTGCTCCACGATATCCACATGATCCCCACACAGCTGCTCTCCTGCATGATTGATGCTCTTGTATCCGATATCAGCACTTAAATCATTCATCTGCGATCGACTCCTTCAGTTTTGTCAAAGCCACTTTGGTTTCTGCCGCGGTCTCACCTAATAAAGATGCGATTTCCTGGACAATGCGCATTTGCTTTTCAATCACCTGATCCGCCACTTCAAGTGTCTGGTGACTGATCTTTTCCCGCTTCACATGTTCGGTCTCTTCACTCGTCACATCGCGGATCATGCATATGAACAGCCTGCCATCTTCCGCCGGGATGATCGTCTGCTCGGCGTACTTATCATATTCTGCCAGATAGACATGCTCATGATAGATTCCCTTTCCACTGGATTTGACCTGGAAAAACGGCGCCGGATCCAGAATCCGGTTAACCGATGCTCCCTGAACATCGTCCGGACGGGTCAGATTGAAAAATGATAACGCAGCCGGATTGATGTTCTGTACTTCCATGTCCTCGTTTAAAACAAACAGGCCCAGCGGCGAATGTGTTGTGACCACATCCGTAAAGCCTTCAATCCGCTCCGTTAAAGATGGCAGACACATCGAAATATTCGCTTTGCCCTGGCAGACGGCGATTGCCTTTTCTCTGCAGGTGTCATATCCACAGGTCCCGCAGTTTAAGACACTGTTTGGCTTATCCTTTCCCATCTGGCGGAGCACCTGTCTGATCTGTTCCTTCCCAGGCATATCTTCTATGCGTGGAATCGGCACAACCGGTCTTCTGATCTCTGCCTGTGGCGGTTGTTCTACTTCGTAGTCATATTCTCCGGCATAGGATACCAGCTTCATATAATCCGCAAACGGCTTATGATGGAGCCGCTCCATCACAGGTCCGCCGACACACCCGCCTGCACATGCTGACATTTCAATAAAGCAGTGGTGGATCTCGCCATTTTCGATATCGCGCAATGCGCTCATGCAACGGTCTACACCGTCCACGATCAGATACTGATAGTCTTTTGCTTCTTTTTCCATACACTTCAGGATTCCGCCCGCCGCCGCAAACAGTCTCTCCTTCGTATTCGGATCCGATTCCAGCACTTGTTCGAGCGTAATCTCCTCATCCCGGAACCAGGCAGACAGCTGTTCAAATGTCAGAACCGCATCGATTGCACGCTCCGAATGCT
>CADBRG010000205.1 GCA_902797015.1 uncultured Lachnospiraceae bacterium | reverse complement strand
CATATCTCCCGTCTGATCAAGAAGCCGGAATACAGCTTCAATAAGACAGAAGAGACCATGACAGAGCTGATCGCAGAGCTGAACGAAATCCGTGACCAGTACAAAGATATGATCCATCTGCCGAAGGTAAACGGTCATTATCTTGCAAAAGCAATCGAACTGCGTACGATGATCGATATGCTGGAAATGATGTTCATGGTATTCAAGGTCAGAAAAGAGAGCCGTGGATGCTTCAGCCGTCTGGATTATCCGGAGCGCGATGACAAGAACTGGCTCAAGTGGGTCATCCTTGAAAAAGGCGAGGACGGCAAACCGTCTATCTTCACAGAGCGTATTCCGATCGAGCGCTATCCGTTCAAGCCGGAAGGCTGGGAAGAAATCGCAATGGGAGAATAAAGAAACCATCTAGTATCATAACCTACCTCTACTTATGGGGCTGTCCGGATCAACGGGCAGCCCTTATATATTTTCCTGAATATCTTTGTTTTTCTACACAAACCGACAAAACAGGTACTGATTTTGTAAGGATATGACCAATCAAAAACGCCTTTCTGCATGCTAGCATTATGGATAGAAAAGTGTATCAATTCCTGAATCAAAAATAACAGATGTAATAGGAGGTTTTACAGGATGAAAGAGTTTACGGTACTTACGATCAATCCGGGTTCCAGCAGCACAAAGTATGGCCTTGTGAAAGGTGACAACGTTGTACTGGATGAAACCGTTGATCATGACAGAAGCGAATTTGCAGCATGTGAGACATTCGCAGATCAGAAGCCGATCCGTGTGCGCCTGATCAAAGAGGCGCTGGCAGCAAAAAATGTAGATCTCTCAGAGGTTGACGCAGTGGTCGGCCGCGGTGTCGGTCTGTTTGCATGCGAGGGTGGAACCTATGAGATCGATGATCTGGTACTTGACCATGCGACCCGCGACGTGGCTGAGATCCATCATCCGGCAACCCTTGGTATTCAGATCGCAAAAGAGATTGCAGACGAGCTGAATGTTCCGGCATTTTATGTCAACCCGATGCCGGTGGATGAGCTGTGTGATGAGGCACGTATGACAGGTGTTAAGGGGCTGTATCGTACCGCGCGTTCTCATCCGCTGAATCAGAAGCAGGTAGCGATCCATCATAGCGAAGTGGTCGGAAAAAAATATGAAGACTGCAATTATGTCATCCTGCATATGGGCGGCGGCATCAGCATTACTGCACATAAGAAAGGCAGAATGGTAGACACCTCCCGCGCCGGAGATGCACAGGGTGCGATCTGTCCGAACCGTTCCGGTGATCTGTGTGTCGATGACATCGCAACTCTGCTTAAGAGAGGATACACGTTTGAAGATTGCTATGAGCTGGCATCCAACAGAGGTGGTCTGGTAGACCTTCTCGGAACCGATGACGTCCGCAAGGTAAAAGAAATGATTGCAAACGGCGACCGTTTCGCAAAGCTTTGCTATGACGCAATGATCTATACCATCATCAAATGGACCGCAATGATGGCAGGCGCGATGTACGGTGAAGTAGACGGCATCCTGCTGACGGGCGGTATGGCATTTGATGAGGAGCTTGTTGACCGCATCAAACAGGGATGCGAGTGGATCGCTCCGATCTATGTATATGCGGGAAGTTTCGAGACAGAAGGAATGGCATCCGGCGCGATCCGTGTACTGTCCGGACAGGAGCAGGCTAAGAAGTATACCGGCAAACCGGTCTGGGATGGATTTGACTTCGTAGACTGATAAAATATGCTTTTTCCGCAACAAGTTGAAGGGAGAAAAAAGTTATGGAAAAGAACAGAAAACTATCAACGAGTTTGACAGACAACAGGTTTGGTACCTGGGGATGGAGCATGATCTTCTATACGATGATCCTGTACTTCTTTTATGCAGCGATCACGACAGACGGCATGAACCTGATCCCGAATGCCTTTGCGGCAGCACACGGATGGGATTCCACCGTACTGCTTTCCGCTGCGACCCCGGCTGGCCTGATCGGCCTGGTAGGCGGTTTCGTATTCGGTCGTCTTGTCATTAAGACCAAGCCGCGT
>CADBRG010000204.1 GCA_902797015.1 uncultured Lachnospiraceae bacterium | reverse complement strand
GTAGTGGAATGTACTTTTTGTCAAACAATTAACAATCCATGTCTCGCCGTGCATGCTGCATGTAATATTTGCGCATATGCTTGGCATCTTCTTCGATCAGTGTTCCAGCGCCGAACATCCCGGCCCGCGTCTCCAGATGGTGGCGAAACTCATGTCGAAGCGTCTCTCTGATCTGCGCGCGGATCGCTTCGTCGCTGCAGTGCCCCATCGTCGCCATGAACGAACCGTAGTAAAGCACGATCGTCTTGCCCATCGCATCATTAGAATATGTACCAAATATATAGAGGTCATCTGCGACCCGCCCCGGATGCAGATACACATTCGGATCTGCCAGCACGCCGCCATTTAACTCATCATGCACATAATCCGGCAAAAGCGCCAGCTCCTCCTCCGTAATTTGTACAAACTCCTCGAATGTCATCATGATCTAATATTTCCTCATTATGAATTATGAACATTACTTTACCTGCTGTCATTGTATTTAATTATAAAATATGAGGGCACTTTTTTCTATCGTTTGTTTAGGGCTACAAATTGTGAGGATTTTTGAGGGGTTTTATACATCAACTGACCACTCCCCCGCCTCTATCTGCTATACTTACCGTATGAATACGAAACATATTCCTCTCCGCCCCGGCGGATTCAAACTAACTGAAATCGCAGCCAGCAAAGCTGCTCTCACAAAAGACAGTAATGCGCTGGATATTGGCTGTGGAACGGGAGCCTCGCTTGAATATATAATGAAGCACTACGGCTGCCATGTTTTTGGTGTCGATTGTTCGGAAAAAGCTATCAGTATAGCAAAGACGCGCTTTGTCAATGCAACCGATTCTGATCCAAACGCTCCCCACCTGCTCACCGCAGACGCTTCCGCTCTGCCTCATCCAGACAACTCATTTGATCTTGTCATGATGGAATGCACGCTGACGTTGTTTGATGATCCGGCTCAAGCACTCAAAGAAGCGACCCGGGTTTTGAAACCGGAAGGGATGCTTTTCATCTCTGCGCTGACACAGCGCAAACAGTCAGACAAAACTCTCCATACCGCAGATGCCCGCAGCAATCTTGCTTCTCCCGAACTCGTTAAGAGCGGTCTGCTTCATGCAGATAACCTGACCAATCTTCTTTCTGAACTCGGATTCCATCAAATCTCTCACACTGAGCGCAATGATGTCCTGGTTCAGTTTGTCGCAGATGCCATCTTCACCTATGGCTCTCTGGATCATTACATAAAAGAAGCATCCGCCTGTATCGACGGATGCGTTCTGAACTGCAATATTTCTCCAAAGGAAGCCGGTTATTCATATTTCCTGGCAACAAAACACTAATCTTTTTTGCGATCCATTCACCCTTCGGCATAACCTATTTTCTTCTTCAAATTATACCCGGCGGGAAATGCCTCAAATGTTTCCTGAACCCATACAATATCAATCTGATCCCCTGCATGTTTCACGCCCGGGATCTCATAAAACTCCTGCCTGATCAGTTCCAAATCCGCCTCAACTCCGGGAAGCGTCCGCACGGTCACCGTCAGGCGTCCATCCGTTTCAGTCTTTTCGTCAGATTTACGCTCGTCCACTACAATCTCCACATCAAAATCCATCACAGCATCATCTGCGTAGACCGCATCGGCAAGCTCCGTCAGGAAAAACGCTGCGTTCCCGTCTTGCAGAGACTTGCCATCTTTCTCCCGCTCTTTCCCGACGCGCAGCATACTGCTGTCTCTTCCCCATACCTTTTCGAGCCGGCGTACGTTTGCGCCGCAGCCGCAGACCGTATCGACAAATCTGCCGATGTCTCCTGTCTTGTAACGGATCAGAGGCATGGCTTCATGCGCGAAGGTCGTGATCACGATCTCGCCCTGTCCAGTCTCGTCCGGCTCCGGAATCTCGTATAAAATATCCGAATGACGCAGGTGATATCCGTCCTGATGAATGCACTCTACACCACCAAAGATACACATCTCCGTGGACCCATAATGTCGATGAACGGTGCAGCCCCAAAGACGTCGCAGCCGCTCGGCCACCATGTCCGGTACGATGTCCGCACTTAGGTTGACGCTGCGGATGAATGCCTTTTCCGGATTGCCATATTGTTGTCCATATGCCGCCAGAGCAGCCGCATGCCATGGGATTGCTTCCACGATCTCAGGCTTGAATTCCAACAGACGTTCATATGCGGCGCGCACATCTGTCACTGCGCCAAACACAGAGATCTCCATCCCGAGAGGCTCTACCGCCTGGCGCACCAGATCGCCGATGCTGCCGGGCAGATTCCCGGACATAAAAATTAGCATCCGCTCTCCTTTTTTACATTCCATTGTCAGGTATCCGGCATGGATGAACTCGATTGCCTTCTGCTGATCCGCCATGGTATAAACCAGGCGCTTTTGCTTGCCGCGCGTCCCGGTCGTCGGGATGGTGACCGCTCTTGAAACATCGGATGCCTTGACGCACTGGAACCGCCATTCATTTCCGGCCAGGTCCTGCTCGGTGGTGTAGGGGATCTTTTTGATGTCTTCCATCGTGCGGATCGCATCCGAATCGATTCCCTGCAAATGCTCCCGATAGTAATTACTGTTTTCTTTTACATAGGAAAGAGCGTTTCGAAATCTTTCGATCTGAAACGCTTCTATCTTCTCCTGTGTGAGGTCGGATGGATTCCATCCAAAGCCTGATGGCTCTTGTGCAGTGTCAGCCACAAGAAGGCCGATCCTTTTCGCCACCAGCGCATCGACCGGTGTACCCTGCTTACCTGGTCCCATGTCCTGCCCTTACTTTGATCAATTCCGCTGCAATGCTGACGCCGATTTCCTCCGGCGTCTCTGCATAGATGTTTTCTCCGATCGGGGAATATACTTTGTCCAGCTCTTCCTGTGTCACACCCTCGCTTTTCAGGATGTCATAAAGCGTCCCGATTTTCTTTCTGCTGCCGATCATTCCCACATAAGCACGTTTTTGTTTTAACGCCTCGCGCAACACATCGAGATCTCCTGCATGCCCTCTCGTGACGATCACAATATAGCTGTTTTCATCACATTCGATCCCGTCAAATGCATTTGCAAACGAATCGACTACGACGCATTTTACAGCCTGTGGAAAACGCTCATCATTCGCATATTCCGCACGGTCATCGATCACGACCGTATCAAATCCGACATGTCTTAAAACCGGCTCTAATGCAAGCGATACATGTCCACCGCCGAACAGATATGCCGTATCATAATTCACAAAACAATCCAGCACATCACCGGGATCCGTTCCCCTGATATAGGAAATGAGAATGTCTGCTTCTCCGCCGCAGGCCATGTCGAGTGCGCCCTCTTCCATACAAAGATCAAAATGATATACACGTCCGTCGGTATTTTTCTCCTCGAAAATTTCCCGGCATTTGATCTCCGTCTCTGCCTCTACTTTTCCGCCGCCGACTGTCCCGAAAAACGTTCCCTGGTCATCCATCAAAAGGATAGAGTCTTCTTTTCTCGGGCTCGAGCCCCTGGTCGCCACGATCCGCGCCAGGACAAAATCTCTTCCGTTTTCTATAAAATCTCTTACATGATACTCGAGTTTATTTGCCATGGGTTCCCCTTATTCCATAATCTCATCCAGAATATCCAGCGCGCCTTTAACATAATTCGGGCAGGATTCCACAAAAGCCGGTGTTTCGGCAGCCCGTTCCATGTCGCCCGGTCTGGAAAAATCAACATCATATTCTTTTAAAAGCTCCCGGCAAACGACCGTACTGAATTTCTCCTTAAATTTTGCGGTAAATTCATTGGTCTTTGCGATCATAATGGCATTTTGCTCTTCATCCCCAAGTTCGTAATGTCCGTATCCCGCACCGATCACCGCCAGCGCTCCTGCTACCGCACCGCACGTTTCTCCACAAAAACCACCACCACCAAACGGCGCCATCATACGGATCGCTGTCTCTTCATCGAGTCCGAGCTCATCAACCCACTGACTGATCACCACCTGTGAACAATGTCTTTTTCCCTCGAAAAGCTTTATGATTTCTGCTTTGCTCAATGTGTTTCCCATGACGACTCCCTTCTGACACCCGACACGCACTTGCCGCGCATTCACCACACGCCCATTACGCGTTTACATCCTCCCGGAAGTAAAACGGTGTCATGTTGTTGATCGCAGAAGCTCCTGCGATTGCCCTGTGCAACTGTTCTTTCAACCGGTCCGGGTCACAGGCTGCCTTGCAATAAATCTCGACCGGCAGTTCGGAGCATCTCTGTCCGCAAAGTTCATGCGGTTCGGAAAATGCACTCATTCCATCCATTTCAAACTCATATTCTTTCCCTTCACCATCTCTGACCTTCATCCATATGGAAAAATCTTCTTTCATCATTTTTCGAATGGCTTTCTTCATTTCCATCATCATATCGCTGACATACTTTTCAATCTCCAATGTACAGCAACAGATCTTTGAAACAAACTGACTCTGATATTCACTCATTTTTCTGTCCTCATTTTCTGCATCTTATTCCGACATCGGTGTCAGGTATTTCCCGCAAAACGGGAGCAGCTTCCCACCCTCATACACGTGCAGGCTGCATCGGTAAAGCCGCTCGAGATCCAGGTTCGAAGCATCCTGAAACGCCATGCCCGATATCTTTAATGTCCGTGTTTTCATATATCGAATAAAAGTATCAAAATCCAGGTCTTCCTTCTTACCCAGAAGCAGCGGTAAGGGCTTCTCCACCCTGTCTGGGCGCACCGCCCTGCATACCGCATCTGTCTGCTCCTCTATGGTCGGGCGCTCCGTCTTGCATACCGCATCTTCCTCTCCTCGTCTCCAATGCTCCGCGACATACCGCCGGTTCTGCGCGGCGCTCGTACGGGCTATCCTGACATCATTTGCCCTGTCTGAGACAGGGATCATTTGCCCACTGTCATTTATAATAAATGTTGCATGAAACTCGCATGCCGCGTGATCGCATCGGGAAGGAAGCAAGGCGCTTTCCGGAATGCCGGTCTGGTCAACGAGATCCTGCATCAGTTCATCCAGCGTGTAGTGGTTTGCCGTAGATTGGATGCCGGGATATCTTCCCAAATACGTCACCGGTTGAAAATGTACACTCCTGACGGCCGGGAACAACTCCACCGCCAGACGGATCACATCTCCGAGCACATGGTCATTAACCTCTGGTACAACCGTTGGCACCAGTGTGACACCGATCCGGTATTTATCACAGTTTCTGATCGCACGCAGCTTCGTTTCCAGCAAATCCCGCCCGCGCAACGCCCGGTAAATCTCATCGCTTACACCATCAAACTGCAAAAAGACGATGTCCAATCCGGCGTTTGCAAGCGCAGCGACATAAGACTCATCTTCCGCCAGACGGATTCCGTTGGTATTGACCTGGGTATAGGAACAGCCGGCTTCTTTTGCGTACCGGACAAGCTCCGGCAGATCATCCCGCAGTGTCGGCTCTCCACCGGACAGCTGCAGAAGCGGATCTCCCGCCAACTGTACGATCCGGTCAATGTCCTGCTTCAGGCTGTCAACAGACGGCATGGTTCGAGCTTCCCCGCCATGTGCAAAGCAAAAGGTACAGCTTAAATTACATGCCTTTGTTACCTCGAGGATCACACAGCACGTCCCCTGTCCGTGTGCATTACATGCGCGGCAGTCTCCGTCACAGTGTGCGGCCTCTTCCTCTGACAGCGGCATTTCCCTGCTGATCCACTCTGCATAGTCGAACCTCCCGTTCCAGACAGGGATTTCAAATATACCGTGCTCCTGACATGTTTTTTCCTGCCGGATTACTCCATTTTCACTTTTTTTCAGAATGGCCGGTATCTTTTTCAGACACACCGGACATACGGATTCCGTTTTCCTGATCATCTCATCGTTGTTCATACTTTTATTATCTGTGAAAACTTGTTTCTGTCTATATGAAAACCTATAACAATTGTAGCTTTTTTTATATTATGATACAATCAATGGACTGCAATATTCATGCATTATATTTCTGCATGCGGTCATCGTAAATATTCATGCAACATGATAAAACATATCTGTTCAGAGGGTTTCTATGCAAACAAAACAGGAAAGACGAAAAAAGTATTCCACCGCAAAACGGACACTTCATTATTTCTGGGCCGTCACCAAAACGCAGCCCTGGATCTTTTTCCTTGGCCTGATCTCAACGATCGGCTACGTGGTGCTTTTAACTTACGCGAACAGTTATTACTTTGGTAAGATCGTTGACCGCGTGACGGAAGGCGGCGTAACAGCCGAAAATGTATTCACGGTCTTTGGTCCATATATCGCCGCACTGATCATCGTCAACGCCATCGGGCAGGTCTGCTCAAAGCTCCAGGACTACGCCTGCTGGAAGGCAGAGATCAACGCAAACTATGATCTTGCGACCAACTGCTTTGACACGCTCTCCAACCAGTCGATGACCTTCCATTCCGACCGGTTCGGCGGGTCGCTCGTCAGCCAGACAAGCAAATTCATGAACGCCTACTCTCAGCTGATGGAGCTCTGGATCTACTCGATCCTCCCGCTGGTCGTATCGGTCATCATGATCATCGTCATGCTGATCCAGCCGGTTCCACTTTTTGTCGGG
>CADBRG010000203.1 GCA_902797015.1 uncultured Lachnospiraceae bacterium | reverse complement strand
CGGCAAAATAAATGCATAAGCTCTCGCGGCGCGGGTACTTTTCACATGCTGGCATGTGGAAAAGTGCACATGGCGCAAGGTAACAAATATGAGTATGCAGGGCAATTGCCCGAAATACGAATATTTGCCGGATGACGGGAGTGCATTGCACGGAGTCATCCGAAGATTATGCAGAATATGGTTGACAAATCATATTTAAATATGCTATTCTTTGTAGGCTGTCAGCAGTGCTGACAGCCTATATATTCCTCGATAGCTCAGTTGGTAGAGCGCTGCGGCGAGTTCCTGGTTTAGCTGTCGATTGGAAAATTTAATAATCCTCGATAGCTCAGTTGGTAGAGCGCTGCGGCGAGTTCCTGGTTTAGCTGTCGATTGGAAAACTTAATAATCCTCGATAGCTCAGTTGGTAGAGCGCTCGGCTGTTAACCGAGTTGTCGTAGGTTCGAGTCCTACTCGGGGAGTTAAGGCGCCATGGCCAAGCGGTAAGGCAAAGGTCTGCAACACCTCTATCACCGGTTCGATTCCGGTTGGCGCCTCTAAGTAAGGAACTGTAGCATGTATGCTGCAGTTCTTTTTTTGTCTTCTGAGATAACCAAAAGTAAATAGTTCCATTACAATTGGTTATGATGTTATAAAATAGTTGATTGTATATGACGCAAAACAGGTCTTCTTTTTCTTTGACCTATATGATAAAATTTCTGAAAAGAGCGGTTTATAATTTGTTTATATTTTTTATACAATTTTACGGAAACGGTTGAGTTTTCAGAACGGTTTTTGTATAATTGTATTAACTTCCCGAGAGGGAGAACCGTTTGTGTTATGTAGTATGAAGCGAAAAGGAGGTTG
Organism: uncultured Lachnospiraceae bacterium; assembly: GCA_902797015.1. Classification (GTDB taxonomy): domain Bacteria; phylum Bacillota; class Clostridia; order Lachnospirales; family Lachnospiraceae; genus SY8519. The sequence goes on along the minus strand of CADBRG010000203.1, from coordinate 1,964 downwards.
TTTATGGAACAAAAAGCTAGAAAAGGCTATGGCGGAAGAGGTTGGCTCTTAATCGCCTGGATTGCTACCGCATTTATCGCTTACATGGTAATCGGTAACTATCCGCTGAACATTCTTGCAGATCTTTACGGTGGGCAGGCAGTTCTGTCTACAATCTACACGACAGCATCTGTTATCGGTATCATCATTCAGCTGGTACTTGGAAACTTTATCGGCCGTATGAAGAGTATCAAGAAGTTCGGCTCGGTCATGGGCCTGTTAAGTATCGTGGCACTGATCGGTATCATGCTCATTCCGGGTTATATTCCGGGTGCGCCGCAGATGATATGGAGAGTTGTATACGGTGTAGGTACCGTTCTCTCTGTTATGTACGGTACATTCGCACTTTCCATCCTGGTTGGACAGTGGTTCCCGACCAAGAAGGGTTCCGTTATGGGTGTTGCTACCCTTGCATTCCCGATTGGTAATGGTCTGATCGGTCCGTTTGCTGCAGCAGCATTCGCAGGAGGACAGCCGCACATTGCGTCTGCATTTGCTCCGTTCCTGCTTGTTATGATCATTGGATGGCTGATCGGCCTGGCTTTCATTCCGGATTATCCGGAAGAGAAAGGCGGTTATCGTGATAACGATCCGAACATGACACCGGAGATGGCAAAAGCCATGATGGAGCAGGAGATCGAAAACAAAAAGACTACAGTATGGAAGCTGAACCATACACTGACCACAAGAGACTTCTGGTTCCTGACCATTCCGGCAGGCTTCCTGCTTATGTTCTCCGTAGGTACGATGACACAGACCAATGCGATCCTTGGACAGATGGGTGCTGGTCTTGACAAGTTTGGTGGATTCTCAGGTGTTATGGCTATGATCATGATCTTCGGTCTGATCGGTAGTTATCTGCTTGGTCTTCTGGATCAGAAGATGGGTACACAGCGTGCTATGATCATTGCCTGTGCAGTTATGTTGATCGCAGGTATCCTTGGTGCAGCATCCAGTCCGGAAAAACCGGGTCTGCTGGTAGCAGCTCTGATCTTCCTGGCACTGTTCATGGGAGCATCTTCGAACTTTACCGTATCCCTGGCAGCACAGTATTGGAGACGTGAGGACTTCAGTACGGTATTCGCGGCAGTTAACCCGATCGCGAACATCCTGTCCTCTCTTGGTCCGATGATCATCGCAATCGTTATGATCGCAAAAGGCTACAATGCAATCTTCGTTGTAATCCTGTTTGCAGGTATCGTATCCATCATCCTGTGCGCACTGTTCCAGTCTAAGCATGTTAAGGCAAAAGACGACAAGTACAGAGAAGCAGCTGGCAAGCCGCTTGATGACGCACTGGAAGGAAGAAAGTAATCATTCTATATTAAGAATCACAAAGAACCACAAAGAAAATGACTGGAAAGACGTCTCGCATGAGGCGTCTTTCTTTATGCTTTTTATATTTTATGATGCAGAAATGAATAGTATCACAAATCCCCTTGTTTTTTGAAATGAAAGGTATAGAATAGGTAAAGTATGAAAATCATTCAATAAATTGAAATAGAAAACGAGGTTTTTAACGAATTTATGGAACAGGCAGGGAAGTATCCATTTCTTTCACATGACAGAAATTTTTACAAGACGCTGATCAGTCTTGTAGCATTCGTAGCGCTGCAGAATGTCATCGGCTATACCGTTAACATGGCGGATAATATGATGCTCGGACGCTACAGCCAGGAGGCGCTTTCCGGTGCAGCGACAGTTAACCAGATCTTCTTTTTGATTCAGCAGTTCGGTGTATCCGTGGCAAATGCACTTGTTGCGCTTTCGGGCCAGTACTGGGGAGAAGGGCGGAAAAAGCCGATCCGCATCCTGAGCGGTTATGCGCTGCGGCTCAGTGCGTATATCGGCATCGGCATCATCGTTGGGGGTATGCTGTTTCCATCTCAGATCTGCTCTGTGTTTACGGCAGATCCGGCGATTAT
>CADBRG010000202.1 GCA_902797015.1 uncultured Lachnospiraceae bacterium | reverse complement strand
CAGTAGTTTGCAGTGATCGCACCGGAGTTTGAAAGAATCAGACCACCGACAGAATAGGTAACGGTGGAGTTTTCCTTCACACGCCAGTCATTGATCTTTAAGTAGTTGTCTACCAGGTCTTTATAGTTTAAAAGGGCGGAATTGATATTACGTACTTTTTCACGCTGTCTGCGGTAAAGGATGTATGCCTTGGCAACATCTGCATAGCCGCACTCTGAGAGCACCTGCTCTACACTGTCCTGAATATCCTCAACGGAAATCTGGTCATTTTTGATCTTCTCTTCAAAATTAGAAGTAACACGGATCGAGATCAGATTGATCACATCCGGATGTGTCTGCTTTTCAAGGGCTTCAAAAGCCTTGGTGATCGCAGCGCTGATCTTGCTGAGATTAAAATCGACGACGTTACCGTCTCTTTTTACAACCTGGTACATAATACATTTTCCTCCTGTAATCCCTTTAATTTATTGAAAAGTCGCGATTTCCCGCGCATTTTATAATTGCAGAGTTTATTGTGCCACCAATAATGGGAAATGTCAATATATAGTGTTGCTGTATCGAAAAATATACTATAAATTGTGTAGACTATTGGTTGAAAATTGAGAAAACAAGGGGTTTGTGATGCTTTTTTATTGACATCTGATGTGAGGAGAGGATAACATCGAGGTATCCGACAAGCGTATGTCGGAGATGAAAAGATCATTGTAAAGACAGCTTTATCATAGATTGGAGTTATTATTAATGAAGGGACTAGAATTATCCAAAGCTTTTTATGAAGAATACGGCAAACCGATGCTGGAAGAACAGTTCCCGCAGATCTTGCCATATCTGGCAGTGGGGCTGACAGGGAGCGGATCGGAATGCTATGGATATGATGATGAGATTTCGAGAGACCATGACTTTGAACCGGGATTTTGCATTTTCCTGCCGGGAGAAGATATTGTGGACCGGCGGACAGCATTTCTTTTGGAGCGGGCCTATGCAGGACTGCCAAAAGAATATATGGGAATCGCGCGTGGGGGATTAAGTCCGGTCGGCGGTGCGAGACACGGGGTGTTCCGGACAGAGGAGTTTTTTCAGGAGAAGCTGGGAAGCCCGGATGGACGACTGACCATGAACCAATGGCTGACGATTCCGGAATATGCGCTTGCCGAGGCGGTCAATGGAGAAATCTTCGAGGATGCCTACGGTGAGGTGACAAGGATCCGGGAAACGGCCTCGTTTTATCCGGAGGATGTGATGAAAAAGAAGCTGGCAGGACATCTTCTGCTGATGGGGCAGTCGGGACAGTATAACTACCAGCGCTGCATCCGTCACGGTGAGCAGGGCGCGGCGCAGCTTGCGGTTTATGAATTTGCCAAGAGTGCGATGGCGACGGTTTTCTTATTAAACCGTACATATCAACCTTATTACAAATGGAGCTTTCGTGCGATGCGGCAGCTGCCGAAGTTTTCGATCCTGGCGGAACTGCTGGAGTATCTGATCACAACGGACAACAGTGAGGCGATGGCCGGTGAGAAATATCAGGTGATGGAAGGAATCGCATCGGATGTGATCGGGGAACTGATTGCGTGTAGTATGACGAAGGCAATCTGCGGAGATCTGGAAAAGCACGCATATTCCGTGAATGATCAGATTCAGGATGCGGAGCTTCGGAATCTGCATGTGCTTGCGGCGGTATAAGCAAACTGAGAAGGCGGTACACACGGCCGCCGGTTAGGGGAATATCATGAAGATACATGGTTTACAGAAAATGACACTTCTGGATTTTCCGGGCAGGGTGGCCTGCACGGTGTTTTTGGGCGGATGCGATTTCCGATGCCCGTATTGTCACAACTTTGAACTTGTGACAGGAGAGGCCAAACCGCTGATGGACGATGAGGAGCTGTTTGCGTTTTTAGAGAAACGGCACGGGCTTCTGGATGGCGTGGCGATCACGGGCGGAGAACCGTGCATGAACCCGGGACTTCCGGATCTGCTTCGCAGAATTCGGGAAATGGGGTTTATGACAAAGCTTGATACGAACGGGTATCATCCGGAAGTGCTGGAGAAGATATTGGAAGAAGGACTGGTGGACTATGTCGCGATGGATATCAAGAACAGTCCGGAAAAGTATGCGGAGACGGTTGGGCTGGTGAGCGACATACAGAATGCCGGACAACTGCGGGAAGCGAACGAGCCGCAGAGGAACGGAAACCGGTTTGACATTGGGAAAATCCAAGCAAGCATAGCACTCCTGATCAATGGGACCGTGGATTATGAATTCCGCACGACTGTCGTCAAAGAGCTGCATGAGACGTCGGATTTTGAAAAGATCGGAGAGATGATCCGGGGCGCGAAACGGTATTTCCTGCAGTGCTTGACGGACCGGGACACAGTTCCGTATGGGAATCTGCACGGGCCGGAACCTGAGGAGATGGAGCAGTTTGCAGAAATCGCAGGATGCTATGTGCCCGAGACACAGGTGCGAGGAATGTAACTGCAGGCAGATGGGGATGACAATCGCCGTATTGGCATATTTCGGGGTTCAGTGCTATAATAATTGTCTCGATTTCCGAAATGGATGGCAGTGAAAGCCTGCCGGGGCAACCCGGTCAGTTGGAAATCAGAAATATACTGTAAAGAAAGGATTTACAACATGAAGGTTCAGTTTACAGAAACCGTATTACGGGATGCGAATCAGTCTCTGATTGCGACCAGACTTCCGTATGAGACCTTTGAGCCGATCTTAAAAACGATGGATCAGGCGGGGTTCTATTCGGTGGAGTGCTGGGGCGGTGCGACATTTGACGTTTGCCTCCGTTATTTAAATGAAGATCCGTGGGAGCGTTTAAGGAAGATTCGGGAGGCAATGCCGAATACAAAGCTTCAGATGCTTCTGCGCGGACAGAATATTTTAGGGTATCATCATTATCCGGATGATGTAGTACGCAAGTTTGTCGAATATTCCGTGAAAAACGGAATCGATATCATCCGCATTTTTGATGCGCTCAATGATGTGCGAAACATTGAGGTGGCTGTGGATGAAGCGGTGAAATGGAATGCCCATGCATCCGGTGCGATTTCCTACACCACGAGTCCGGTGCATACAAGAGAAAAATATGTAGAGATCGCACGTGACATGCAAAAGCTTGGCGTGCAGTCGATCTGCATCAAAGATATGGCAGGTATTATGGGACCGCAGGAAGCATATGATCTGGTCAGCAGTCTGAAAGACGCACTGGATCTCCCGGTGGTTGTCCATACACATTCCACGACAGGACTTGCGTTCATGACCTATCTGAAGGCGGTTGAAGCAGGGGCTGACGTGATCGATACGGCGATCTCACCGTTTTCGGGCGGAACCTCACAGCCGGCGACAGAGACGCTCGTTTATGCATTGAAGCAGCTCGGATATGAGGCAGATCCGGATGAGGATAAGCTCAAAGAGATCGCGGATTTCTTTAAGCCGGTCAGAGACGAGATGATCGAAAACGGGACGATGATGCCAAAATCGATGGCAACCGATACCCAGTGCTTAAGCTATCAGATCCCGGGCGGCATGCTGTCAAACCTGTTGTCTCAGCTGAAAATGATGAACGCACTCGATCGTTTTGATGAGGCACTTGCAGAGACACCGCGCGTGCGGGCAGATATGGGTTATCCGCCGCTTGTTACACCGACGAGTCAGATGGTCGGTGTGCAGGCCGTGACAAATGTGCTGCAGGGTGAGCGCTATAAAAAGGTTTCGAGTGAGATCAAGGCATACTGCCGCGGCGAATACGGACGTACGCCGGCGCCGATCGATCCGCAGATCAAAGCGCAGATCCTTGGTGATACACCCGAGGTGGAAGGCCGTTATGCTGATACGTTAGAACCGCAGTTTGAAGCAGCGAAAAAAGAGCTTGGCGAGAAGGCAACCTGTGACGAGGATGTGCTTTCCTATATCGCATTCCCGCAGCTGGCGGAGCCGTTCTTCGAGAAGCGGAAAGAGCAGGAAGAAAACCGTGCTGTCTATACCATTGAAGAAATGGAAGAATAAGACATTGGATTTGGGCAGATGATAAAAGCGGATCAGTGATAAGGAGCTTGTAAATGGAATTAGGATTTGGAAAAGCATTGGAATATTCCGCCCTCGGCATCGCGATCGTATTTGCGCTGATCATTGTGCTGATGATCGTGGTGAAGATCATGTCTGCGATCATCACCGGTGCGACAGCTGTGCGCAATAAGGCTGTGGCAAATGCGTCGGCTGCAGATGGAACAGCGGCGCAGGATGCGAACGGTGCTGTACAGACAGGAGCCGCAGCGCAGGGAGAAAAAGCGCTTGCGCCCGGTTCTGCGGGGGATGTGAAATTATATAACGTTTCGGACAGAGACGCGGCGATGATCATGGCGATCGTGGCAGACAAGATGCAGGTGCCGCTGAATGAACTTCGGTTTCTGTCGATCAGGGAGGTAAATGAGGATGAAGTATAAAGTGACGCTTCGCGGAAAAGTATATGAAGTAGAAGTAGAACGCGGCGAAGCGATTCTTTTAGATGAATATGAAGCAGTGGCACCGGCTCCTGCGGCACCGGCAGTCAGCCAGGCAGCAGCACCGGCACAGACGAGCGCGCCAGTGGCAGCCGCACCTGCAGCTGCTCCGGCAAAGACCGGCGCGGATGTGGCAGGCACACAGGTGAACGCACCGATGCCGGGGAACATCCTGGATGTGCGCGTACATGACGGTGCGGCCGTAGCAGAGGGCGATGTGCTCTGTATTTTAGAAGCAATGAAAATGGAAAATGAGATCCTGGCGCCCCATGCGGGAACTGTTACGGTTCTGACATCAAAGGGCATGGTGGTAGACACGGGCGATCTTTTATTTGTTGTATCATAAGACGGAGGAATATCCATGCTTTCAGTTGGAGACATCCTGAGGAATCTGTGGAACGACTCCGGCCTTTCTCTGGTCTTTACGGACTGGCGGCAGATGATCATGATCATTGTGGCCTGTGTTCTGCTTTATCTTGGGATTAAGAAAAAATTTGAGCCGCTTCTTCTGGTGGGAATTGCATTCGGTATGCTCTTAACGAACATCCCGGGGGCAGATCTCTATCATCCGGAGCTCTGGGACGGGATCATTGCCCATACCAAGAGCTACGGTGATGTGTTTACAGAAGGCGGGTTTTTAGACATTTTATATATTGGTGTAAAAAGCGGATTATATCCGTCGCTGATCTTCCTTGGTGTCGGCGCGATGACGGATTTCGGCCCGCTTCTGGCAAATATCAAAAGCTTTCTGCTGGGCTCTGCGGCGCAGCTTGGTGTTTACTGTGCCTTTTTGCTGGCGATCGTTCTGGGATTTTCCGGACCGGAAGCAGCATCCATCGGTATCATCGGCGGCGCAGATGGCCCGACCGCAATCTTTGTAACAGGAAAGCTGGCACCGCATCTTTTAGGCCCGATCGCGATCGCGGCTTACTCGTATATGGCGCTGATCCCGATGATCCAGCCGCCGCTTATGAAGCTGATCACGACAGAAAAAGAGCGGAAGATCAAAATGGAACAGCTGCGGGAAGTTTCCAAGGCAGAAAAGATCATCTTCCCGATCGTCGTTGCGGTTGTCGTTATTTTATTCCTGCCGTCTACGGCACCACTGATCGGATGCCTGATGTTCGGCAATCTGCTGCGTGAGTGCGGCGTTACCTACAGATTATCTGATACGGCGCAGAATGCGCTGATGAATATCGTAACCATCTTTCTGGGAATCTCTGTCGGCGCGACGACGCTTGGTGACCGGTTCCTGACGGCTTCGACCATCAAGATCATCATCCTTGGCCTGATCGCATTCTGCTTCTCGACGATCGGCGGACTTCTGATCGGAAAGCTGATGTGTGTGCTTTCCGGCGGAAAGATCAATCCGCTCATCGGTTCGGCAGGTGTGTCTGCGGTGCCGATGGCAGCACGTGTTTCCCAGACAGAGGGACAGAAGGCAAATCCGGCCAACTTCCTTTTGATGCATGCAATGGGACCGAACGTCGCAGGCGTGATCGGCTCTGCCGTTGCAGCCGGATTCTTTATGGCAATCTTCGGATAAAACAAAGCGGACCGGGCACAAAATGGTTTGCTGTTTATGGGAAAGGTTAGTTGATCAATGCAGAAAAATGAGCAGATGACAATTTTTGACCGGATCACACCGGAGCCACTGCCGGCACGACTGCGTCCGAAAACCATGGACGAGATCGTGGGGCAGAAACATTTGCTGGGAGAAGGAAAGGTGCTTCGGCGGATCATCGAGCAGGATGCGGTTTCTTCGATGATTTTCTGGGGACCGCCGGGCGTCGGCAAAACGACGCTGGCAAATGTGATCGCGAACCATACAAAAGCCAACTTTATCAATTTTTCTGCCGTGACGAGCGGGATCAAAGAAATCAAGACCGTCATGAAGCAGGCGGATGACAACCGTCGCTTCGGGGTAAAAACGATCGTATTTGTAGACGAGATCCACCGATTTAACAAGGCACAGCAGGATGCGTTCCTTCCGTTTGTGGAGAAGGGCAGCATCATCCTGATCGGTGCGACGACTGAGAACCCTTCTTTTGAGGTCAACGGCGCTTTGCTCTCACGATGCAAGGTATTTGTCTTAAAGGCGCTCGACGAGGACGCGATCATGGAGCTTCTGCACCGCGCGGTCGAGAGTCCAAAGGGCTTTGGCGATCAGAAGATCGATATTTCGGATGATGTCCTCTCGCTGATCGCGCATTTTGCAAACGGAGACGCCAGGACAGCACTTTCAACACTCGAAATGGCAATTTTAAACGGAGACCAGGAGGGTGATCTGACGACCGTGACGAAAGATACCGTGGAACAGTGCACGGCGCGGAAGTCGCTTCTTTATGATAAAACAGGTGAAGAGCACTACAACCTGATCTCTGCACTTCATAAATCCATGCGCAATTCTGATCCGGACGCGGCTGTCTACTGGCTGGCGCGGATGCTGGAGGCAGGAGAGGATCCTCTGTATGTCGCAAGGCGTGTGACACGGTTTGCGAGCGAGGATGTCGGCCTGGCAGATCCGAGAGCACTGGAGATCGCGGTGGCAGCTTATCAGGCCTGCCATTTCATAGGTATGCCGGAGTGTACGGTGCATCTGACAGAAGCAGTGATCTATCTGTCGCTCGCGCCAAAGTCCAATGCAATGGAGGCGGCGTATCTGTCTGCAAGAAAGGACGCGCTGGATCAGCTTGCGGAGCCGGTGCCGCTTCATATCAGAAACGGTGTGACCAATTTGATGCGGGAGCTTGGCTATGGAAAAGGGTATCGGTACGCGCATGATACCGAGGAGCACATCACGGATATGCGCTGCCTGCCGGATTCGCTGCTTGGGAAGGAATATTACCGTCCGACGGAAATGGGATTGGAAGGACGGTTTAAGGAGCGCCTGCAGAAGATCAAAGACTGGAAAAGGGAGCAGGAAGAAAACAATTCTAAAAATAATTAGTCGAGACTAACAAAAATGCTTTTTTGTTCCCTCCTTTTGTGCTAACATACAGTCATGGAACAATATCAGGTAACAGGAATGAGCTGCGCGGCATGCGCAGCGAGAGTAGAAAAAGCAGTGAACGCCGTTCCGGGTGTAGACTCCTGTGCAGTCAGCTTGCTGACGAATTCGATGGGGGTTGACGGGACGGCTTCTTCTGATGCCATCATTCAGGCCGTGACCAGGGCCGGATATGGGGCATCGTTAAAAAAAGGATCCGCCGGGGACACGTCTGCAGGGGCACAGTCTGCCGACCTGCGGGAGGTTTTTGCCGCCCAGGAAGAATCCTTAAAAGATCATGAATCTCCGAAGCTGGTCAAACGACTGGTAAGTTCGGTCGTTCTGCTGGTCATTCTGATGTATTTTTCAATGGGGCATGCGATGTGGAACTGGCCGGTGCCGTCCTTTTTTGAAGGAAACGAGATCGCGCTTGGCATGCTGCAGATGCTTTTGACCATTGCGGTCCTGATCATCAATCAGAGGTTTTTCATCAATGGCTATCGTACGCTGTTTCACAGAGCGCCGAATATGGACACACTGGTCGCACTGGGTGCGAGCGCGTCGTTTGGATATAGTGTGTACGTACTGTTTTCCATGACAAAAACCGCCGGCATGAATATGGCGGCAGACGGCATGGCGATGCATGCGGGAAGCCATGCGCTCTACTTTGAATCGGCGGCGATGATCGTGACGCTGATCACGATCGGGAAGCTTTTGGAAGCACTTTCCAAAGGTCGTACGACGGACGCGCTGAAGAGTCTGTTAAAGCTTGCGCCGGAAGAGGCAGTCCTGCTTGTGGATGGCGAGGAGATCACAGTCCCTGCGGCACAGGTGAAGGTGGACGATGTCTTTCTGGTGCGTCCGGGAGAGCGGATCCCGGTGGATGGCGTTGTCATAGACGGCAGCAGTGCGGTCGATGAATCGGCATTGACGGGCGAGAGCATTCCGGTCGATAAAGAGGCAGGTGCAACCGTTGCATCGGCGACGATCAACCAGTCAGGGTTCCTGACCTGTCGCGCCACCCATGTCGGGGAAGACACCAGCCTTGCAAAGATCATAAAGATGGTATCGGATGCGGCGGCGACCAAAGCACCGATCGCAAAAACCGCGGACCGCGTTTCCGCAATCTTTGTCCCCGCGGTCATTCTGATCGCAGTGGTGACGATCATCATCTGGCTCCTTGTCGGACAGACGCCGGGCTTTGCCATTACGAGAGGTGTGACGGTCCTTGTCATTTCCTGCCCGTGCGCATTGGGTCTTGCGACGCCGGTAGCGATCATGGTTGGAAATGGCATCGGCGCGAAGAACGGAGTTTTGTTTAAGACGGCGGCATCCCTCGAGGCGGCCGGCAGAGCGAAGATCGTCGCATTGGATAAGACCGGTACGATCACAAAAGGACAGCCTGCGGTGACAGACATGATTCCGGCACCGGGCATTTCAAAAGAGGAATTGCTGCGTCTGGCTTATACACTGGAGCGAAAGAGCGAGCATCCGCTTGCGCGTGCGGTGTGCCGGGTAGCGGAAGAAGCAGGGATCACTGCAGATGAAGTAACGTCATTTGCGGTCATTCCGGGCAAAGGACTGACAGGTGTTTTGGAAGCGGACGCGCAGACTGCCGATGGACAAAAAGCAGGCGGTCAGATCGTTGGCGGAAACTTTGATTTTGTACGGGAAAACGCCCCGATCACGGAAGAAATCGAGCAGGCAGGTGCTGTACTTGCCGATCAGGGAAAAACAACGCTTTTGTTTGCACAGGATGACCGGTTTTATGGTATGATTGCTGTGGCGGATGTGATTAAGGAAGATAGCCCGCAGGCCATCCGGGAACTGACCGGTATGGGCGTTCAGGTTGTCATGATCACAGGCGATCAGGAGCGGACCGCAAAAGCGATCGCAAAGGAGGCAGTCATCGAGCATGTGATCGCGGGTGTGCTGCCGGATGAAAAGGAAGCGGCGATCCGCAGACTGCAGACATTTGGAAATGTGATCATGGTGGGTGACGGGATCAATGACGCACCCGCTCTGACCAGGGCAGATACGGGAATCGCGATCGGCGCGGGGACGGATATCGCCATGGAAGCTGCAGATGTTGTAATCTCGGGAGATAAGCTTTCCGATGTGCCTGCAGCAGTCAGACTGAGCCGTTTTACGCTGCGGGATATCAAACAGAACCTGTTCTGGGCATTTATCTATAATGTATTGCTGATCCCGCTTGCGGCGGGACTATACACGCACTGGTTTGGCTGGACTTTACAGCCGATGATCGGTGCTGCAGCCATGAGCCTGTCAAGCTTTTGCGTCTGCATGAACGCACTCAGGCTGAACGCGAAAAACATTCATAACACAAACAGGGATAAAAAGATGCGTGATCCGGTCGTGCTGCCGGAGGACATCATGCAGAAAAAGACTGCTTCCGAACACGAAGCAGAACTGAAAACAAAAGGAGAGCCCAATATGACAAAGACAATGAAAATCGAAGGAATGATGTGCCCGCATTGCGAAGCTGCGGTAAAGAAAGCACTCGAAGCACTGGATGGTGTCGATGCGGCAGAAGTCAGCCATGAAAAAGGAACAGCCATTGTTTCTATGACAACAGCTGTCCCGGATGATATTCTGAAAAATGCGGTTGAAGAAAAGGATTATACCGTTCTGGAGATCGCATAAAACGATCGTGCAGATTATTTGCCGTTTACATAAGCCTTGATCGCCGCAAAGCTTTCCGGACTGATCTGGTGCTCCAGACGGCAGGCGTCATCTACGGCGATCTGCTCGTCAACGCCCAGGCTGATCAGCCACTGGCTTAAAAAGGTGTGGCGTTCATAAATGGTGTCGGCAATTTCTTTTCCGGCGTCTGTCAGGGTGATAAATCCTGCATCGCTGACCTCAATGTATTCCTTGCTGCGAAGGTTTTTCATGGCAACGGATACACTCGGCTTGGAAAAGTTTAAATAATTAGCAATATCAATAGAACGAACGACAGGAAGACGCTGGCTCAATACCAGGATGGCTTCCAGATAGTTTTCTGCGGATTCATTTGAATGTGTCATGGAAAACTCCTTTTTAACAAACTGTAGTAAGTCTCATGTAACCAGAATACCATGGAGAAATCGGAATTTCAAGGTAAAAAGGGACGGTGATTTATATGGCTGTTGTTGTAATATGGGTTGTGATCATCATTGTATTTGCAATCGCCACAAATATGAGAAAACAAAAACAGCAGGATGCACAGCGAAAGCAGGCACAGCAGATGACGGCAGGCAGGCAGCCTGCGCCAAAAAAGCCTGCGCCGAATCCGATTCTTGAGCGCGCAAAGCAGAATACGCAGGATGTCCATCGCACACATGTGGAACATGAAAAAGAGAGCCGTGCGCGGGAATACGGCGGCGGACAGGCGATGCCGCAGCCTGAGCGGACGACATTCGGAAGCCCCCAGATCGGGACGGCCGCAACCGGGATTCCGGAAAGCGAGCAGGATCGCATTCGGAAAACCAAAGCACGTCTGCAACAGGAGCTCCAGGCGGAACGGACTGACCAGAACAGTCAGACCGGAAGAAACCGCATCATGGAAGCGGCAAAGGAAAATGCACTTGAAACCAGACTTGATAATCTTTCTGACAGCAGCAGGAACTTTATGAAGGAAGTACAGGAGCTGATGGTCAAGGGGCCGGATGATTCGCTGCCGAACGAGAGAGATTTTGTAGCAGAAGGAATGGAAATGATCAACAATGCGCTGATCAGATAACAGGAGAGAGAAGTTATGCCTCAGGGGAATCCCAGACCGGGAGAGTTTTACCGGCATTTTAAAAACAAACAATACCAGATCGTAAGCATCGCAGAGCATTCAGAAACGGGCGAGCAACTGGTCGTGTACCAGGCGCTTTACGGAACTTTCAAGACGTATGTCCGGCCGTATGACATGTTCATCAGTGAGGTCGATCACGTGAAGTATCCGGATGTGGAGCAGAAGTGGCGCTTTGAGTTTTTAGAAAATGGAATCCGTGCAGAAGAGACGACTTCGAAACCGGTGACAGAACGTCCTGTGGAAGAAATCGCCGGTAAAGCATCCGCGGAGACGGATGCAGAAGACGAAGTTCCTGAAGCAGCCGATCCGAATCTGATCCGCTTTATGGACGCGGACAGTTTTTCCGACAAGTTTGAAGTGTTTACACAGCTGAAATCCGTGATGACGGATAAGCTGATCGATGAGCTCGCGGTGGTCTGTGATCTGGTGATCCCGGAAGGCAATCTGAACGAGCGGTATGAGCAGATGAAACGATGCCTTCTGACCAGGATGAAGTATGAAAGAGAACGCAACTGGAACAGATAGAGAAAAGACAGCAGAGATCTGACAGAAAAATAAGACAGAAAGAATGAGGGGTTTTAAAAATGAGCAAAGCAGCAGTGATCTGTACGGACAATGTAGAAGAAGTGGAATGCCTGACAATCGTAGACTTTTTAAGAAGAGCGGGCGTTGAGGTGGAGATGATCTCACGGACCGGAAAGCTGGAGATCTGCGGTGCGCACAACATCGTATTTATGGCGGATTCGATCATGGAAGACGTCCTGGATGCTGAAAGCTATGATGCGATCATCCTTCCGGGCGGCGCAGGATGGGAGCAGCTGTATGCGGATTACAGAGTGCGCGATTCCGTGCTTGCGTTTGCAGAGGCCAGAAAGCTGACCGCAGCGATCTGTGCATCACCGGGGATTTTTGCAAGACTCGGCATCTTAAACGGCAAGCGCGCGACGATCTATCCGGGCATGGAAGCAGACGAATTTGAAGTGCAGTGGATGGATAAAGCAGTGGTACAGGCAGACAACATTATCACAGGTCAGGGACCGGCAAAAGCAGCGGAATTTGCCATTGCACTCATTGGGTATCTCGAGGGCCGCGGAATGGAATCAAAGATACGTGATGAAGTGATATTAGAATACGCATAAACAGGCGGTTTTTCTTGCATTTCCGATAGCGCTGTGTTATAATCTCACAACGTGGAATTTTGAAGGAGGAAAACAAAATAATGAGTGTACAGGTAGAACGTTTAGAAAACAGTACCGTTAAATTGACCATTGAGGTTCCTGAGACAGAGCTGGAGAAGGCTCTTCAGGACGCTTACAATAAACAGAAAAAGAGCATCAGCATTCCGGGATTCCGGAAGGGTAAGGTGCCGAGAGCAATCGTTGAGAAAATGTACGGACCGGCGATTTTCTATAATGATGCAGCAGACGCACTGCTTCCGCCGGCATATTCAGAGGCAGCAAAAGAGTGCGGAGAGGACATCATGTCCCGCCCGACGATCGACATCGTACAGATCGAGAAGGGCAAGCCGTTCATCTTCACAGCTGAAGTTGCTGTTCGTCCGGAAGTTAAGCTTGGTGACTACAAAGGCATCGAGGTAACCAAGGTTGACACATCTGTCAGCGACGAAGAAGTTGAAGAAGCGATCGAGAGAGAGCGTGAGAGAAACGGCAGAGATGTGACCGTTGAAGACAGAGCAATCGAAGACGGCGATACCGCAGTGATCGATTATGAAGGTTTTGTTGACGGCGTAGCATTTGATGGCGGCAGTGCCAAGAATCAGCCGTTAAAGATCGGTTCCGGCACATTCATCCCGGGATTTGAAGAGCAGCTGATCGGAAAGAACGCCGGCGATGACACAGAAGTCAACGTAACATTCCCGGAAGATTATCATGCAGATGATCTGGCAGGCAAGGATGCAACATTCAAAGTTACGATCCATGAGATCAAGAATAGAGAGCTGCCGGAGCTGGATGATGAGTTCGCACAGGATGTTTCCGAGTATGAGACATTTGAAGAGTATAAGAACTCTGTAAAAGAGCGTCTGGAGAAGACCAAGGCAGACAGCGCAAAGAGCGCACAGATGAACGAGGCACTGGATCAGGTTGCTGCAGCAGCCGAGATTGAGATTCCGGATGCGATCCTTGAGACCAGAGCAGATGATATGATCAATCAGTTTGCACAGCAGCTGGCACAGCAGGGTCTGTCCATGGATCAGTACATGCAGTACTCAGGTCAGACACAGGCACAGCTTCGTGAGAGCGTTCTGCCGGATGCAGAGACCCGCGTTCGCAGCGAGCTGGTTCTGGATGAGATCGCTAAGATTGAGAACATCGAGATCACAGAAGCAGACATCCAGGAAGAGATCGAGAAGATGGCTGAGATGTACAACATCGAAGTTGACAAGCTCAAAGAGTTCATCGTAGGCGATGAGGAAGAGAACATGAAGCTTGAGCTTGCTTCCCGCAAAGCGATGGATCTGATCTATGATAACGCTGTATTCGTAGAGGCAGAGGAAGAGAAAGCCATGGCTGCGATCGAAGAAGCAATGGAGGAAGTAGCGGATGCTCAGGAAGAAGCTGCTGAATAAGCAAAAGCTGAATCCCGCGTCGGGAATCCGGGTACGTTAAGGTTAAGATATCCAGGTCGGCCAATATCGGGCGACCTGGATTTTGCATTATTAGTAACAGTTCAGAATCCGAAAAAGAAAGGACCGAAATATGAGTTTAGTACCTTATGTCATCGAACAGACAAGCAGAGGCGAGCGAAGCTATGATATCTATTCCCGCCTTCTCAAAGACCGTATTATTTTCCTCGGTGAGGAAGTAAATGATGTATCGGCCAGTGTGATCGTGGCACAGCTTCTGTTCCTCGAGTCAGAGGATCCGGGCAAGGACATCCATCTTTACATCAATTCACCGGGTGGTTCTGTAACCGCAGGTATGGCAATCTATGACACGATGCAGTACATCAAGTGTGATGTTTCCACCATCTGCATCGGTATGGCAGCCAGCATGGGCGCATTCCTGCTTGCAGGCGGCGCAAAGGGCAAGCGCTATGCGCTTCCGAACTCCGAGATCATGATCCATCAGCCGTCCGGCGGCGCAAGAGGCCAGGCGACAGAGATCCAGATCGTTG
>CADBRG010000201.1 GCA_902797015.1 uncultured Lachnospiraceae bacterium | reverse complement strand
CACTCGGTTTCCGTGGAGAGGCACTGTCAAGTATATCGGCGGTTGCCCAGACAGAACTGATCACGAAGCCCGCAGACCAGATGTTAGGATGCAGGTATCGGATCGAGGGCGGCCGTGAGATCGGACTTGAAGAGATCGGTGCGCCAAACGGAACGACGATTCTTGTCAAAAACCTTTTTTATAATACACCCGTGCGGAAGAAGTTTTTAAAAACTGCACAGACAGAGGCTGGATATGTAGCCACTCTGGTAGATCATCTAGCGCTTTCAAGACCGGACATTTCGTTTCGCCTGATCATGCAGGGGACAATGAAGCGCAACACGTCCGGCAACGGCAGTTTAAAGGATGTGATCTACAGCATTTACGGTCGTGACGCGGCTGCAAATCTGATGCAGATCGACGAAGCAACGGATGTTATTTCGGTGTCCGGATTTGTCGGAACACCGGGACTTTCACGCGGCAACAGGACATATGAAGTCTTTTTCGTAAACGGACGTGCGATTGAAAGCAAGATCCTTTCCTCTGCCATAGAGGAGGGCTATAAGGGCTTTTTGATGCAGCACCGTTTCCCATTTGCGATCCTGAACATATCGCTGGATGGGAAAAAGGTAGATGTCAATGTGCATCCGCGTAAACAGGAGCTGCGCTTTTCGGATCCGATGGCGGTACATGCCGATCTGACAAAGATCATTTATGACGCACTGAAGAACCACCAGCTGATCCCGCGGGTAGAGCCGGGAATGCCGGAAAAAAGACTGCAGCGGATGAAAACAATAAAAAGCCTGATCATGCAGAAATGAAAAAACGGATGCCGGAGCCATTTGAAGAAAACAGGCTTGCAAAAATCCGGGAAGCTGTTAAAAAAGACAGCCCATACGAGAAAAAATATCCAAACCGGAATACGGAGCAGTTTGTCAGAGAACCGTCCGGCATTTCACAATATCAGGAAGCAACCAGGCGTCAGGCAGAAGAGACGCCCAAAAAGCAGGAAACAAACAGGCAGCTTGTGCTGGATTCGATCTTCAGTGCGCCGGCCAAAAAGCAGTACCGGATCATCGGGCAGCTGTTTGATACTTACTGGATGATCGAATATGCGGATGAGCTTTACATGATCGATCAGCATGCGGCACATGAAAAGGTGTTGTTTGAGAGAACCATGCGGTCTTTTACAGAGCGTTCCTTCCATGCGCAGCAGGTTCAGCCGCCGATCATTTTGCAGCTGTCTGTGCAGGAGTATGATCGTTTCTGGAGATTGCGGGAGGCGTTTGAAAAGCTGGGCTTTGAAGCGGAGCCGTTCGGGGACCAGACGATCGCGATCCGTGCGATCCCGGCAGATCTGTATGGTCTGAACGGAAAAGACGTTTTTCTGTCCCTGATCGATGATCTGAGTGAGATTTCGGAAAAGGAGACACCGGAAAGTGTTCTGGAAAAAGTGGCTTCCATGTCATGCAAGGCAGCCGTAAAGGGCAATTCCAGACTTTCCGATCGAGAGATCCGTCATCTTTTGGACGAATTGATGGAGCTTGAGAATCCGTTCTTTTGCCCACATGGGAGACCGGTGATCATTGCCATGACGCATGCGGAAATCGATAAGAAGTTTAAAAGGATCCTATGATATGGAAAAAACACCATTGATCATTTTGACCGGTCCGACGGCAGCAGGGAAAACAGCTTTGTCCTTAAAGCTTGCAAAGCGATATAACGGTGCGATCATTTCGGCAGATTCCATGCAGGTTTACCGGCGTATGGATATCGGGACGGCTAAGCTGCCGGAAGAAGACAGAGAGCAGATTCCGCATTATCTGATCGATATCAGAGAGCCGGATGAAGCATTTCATATTGTTGATTTTCAAAAAGAATCCCTGCAGGCGATCGATAGAATCCATCAGGCGGGACAGCTTCCGATCATTGCCGGCGGGACAGGATTTTATATTCAGTCTGTGCTGTATCCGATTGATTTTAATGACGATTCAGATGATCCGATCCTGCGGGAGCGGCTCGAGAACATGCTTAACGCGCGGGGAGCCGGTTATCTGCACCGTATCCTGAAAAAAGTGGATCCGCTTTCTGCTTCAAGGATCCATCCGAACAATGCCAGAAGAACGATACGTGCACTGGAGTTTTACTTCAGAACGAAAACATCCATTGCAGAGCATAATGACAGAGAAGCCAGGAAAGAATCCGGCTTCTCATTTTGCTACTTTGTTCTGACGATGGAACGTGAGACGCTATACCGCCGGATCGATGAGAGAGTAGATCAGATGATCGAAGAAGGTCTGGTAGAGGAAGTACAGGCACTTCTTAAGGAAGGGGTACCCCGGGATGCGACGTCGATGCAGGGCCTTGGCTATAAGGAGATCGTCTCTTATCTGGATGGTGAGATCCCGCTTGAAGAAGCGATTCGAATCCTCAAAAGAGACACGCGCCATTTTGCGAAACGGCAGCTGACCTGGTTTCGACGGGAACGGGATGTGATCTGGATCCAAAAAGAAGATTTTGACAACGATGAAAACAAGATTCTTGCCTTTATGGAAGAAAAGATCCGTGAAAGGACGGGACTGATATGTCAGGAACATTGATGAAGGAACAATATCAAAAAGCCGGGATCTCTCCGGAAGTGATCGCATTCGGTGCAAAGATCGAAGAGGGGCTTTCGGACCGGTTTCACAAAATAGATGAGATCGCAGAATACAATCAGATGAAGGTCATTCTTGCGATGCAAAAAAACCAGGTCAGTGCGGAATGTATGCAGACCAGTACGGGATACGGCTACAATGATATCGGCCGTGATACCTTAGAAGAAGTGTATGCGGATATTTTCTGCTCGGAAGCGGCATTGGTAAGACCACAGATTACCTGTGGAACACATGCGCTTGCGCTTGCACTGCTCTCAAATCTGAGACCGGGTGATGAGCTGCTTTCCGCGTCGGGCCGCCCATACGATACACTCGAAGAGGTGATCGGGATCCGTCCCTCAAGAGGGTCCCTTGCAGAATACGGGATCACATACAGACAGGCAGATCTGACCGCGGACGGTCATTTTGATTTTGAGGCGATCCGTGAAGCCATTCGCCCCAATACGCGCATGGTCGCGATCCAGCGCTCCAGAGGCTATTTGACCAGACCGTCTTTTTCTGTGGATGAGATCGAGGAAGTGATCACATTTATCCGCGGGGTGAAAAAAGATGTCTGCATCATGGTGGATAACTGTTACGGAGAATTTGTTGAAACAAGAGAGCCCGTCGAGGCCGGTGCTGATCTGGTGGTAGGATCCCTGATCAAAAATCCGGGCGGCGGACTTGCACCTGCAGGAGGGTATCTTGCAGGAACGGCGGAATGCATCGAAAATGCCGCAGTTCGTCTGACTTCACCCGGACTCGGAAAAGAGGTTGGTGCTTCATTCGGTGTTAACCAGAGCTTCTATCAGGGATTGTTTCTTTCGCCTGTTGTTGTCAGCGGGGCCCTAAAGGGTGCGATTTTTGCAGCCAATTGTTATGAGACACTTGGTTTTCCGGTCTTCCCGAATGGCAGCGAGCCAAGACATGACATTATCCAGGCAGTTACACTGGGATCCGAGGAGGGTGTTGTCGCATTTTGTGAAGGGATCCAGGCAGCAGCACCCGTAGACAGTCATGTTCATCCGATTCCCTGGGATATGCCGGGATATGACAGCCAGGTGATCATGGCGGCCGGTGCCTTTGTGCAGGGCTCCTCAATCGAATTAAGCGCCGACGGTCCGATCAGAGAGCCATATAATGTTTATTTCCAGGGTGGCCTGACATGGTACCATGCAAAGCTTGGAATCCTTTCTTCCATGCAGAAAATGCTGGAAGCCGGGCTGATCAGTCTCGCCTAGTTTTTGCCTGCGGGGATGGAAATTAATCTATACTTTAAAATCTGATTATGCTATGATACAAGATACAGCGCATTTTGCATTTCTGCGATAGAGAGAGCGGAAACGGAGTTAAAATGCGAAACAATCTAACCATGAAAGAGCTGCCTGATTCGGAACGTCCATACGAAAAATGTATGGAGAAAGGACCGCAGGCACTTTCTGACGCAGAACTGATATCTGTGATCATCCGTACAGGATCCGGCGGGGAATCGGCCATTTCCCTGGCGCAGAGGATTCTGAAAAATGGTGACGACGGCATCTTGAATCTGGTGGGCCTGTCTGCCAGTGATCTCATGGAGATTCCGGGGATCGGACCGGTCAAGGCCGTACAGTTAAAATGCATCGTTGAACTGGCCAAGCGCATCTCGATGGCAAGCAGGGCAGAGCAGATGATCCTCACAGATGCTTCCAGCATCGCGGAATACTACATGGAGCAGATGCGGCATGAGAGCAGAGAGATTCTGATCGCCGCGATGTTTAATATCCGCAATGCG
Organism: uncultured Lachnospiraceae bacterium; assembly: GCA_902797015.1. Taxonomy (GTDB): domain Bacteria; phylum Bacillota; class Clostridia; order Lachnospirales; family Lachnospiraceae; genus SY8519. The sequence continues at coordinate 691 of CADBRG010000201.1, read as the reverse complement.
TTTCTGGGAGATGTTGTGATCTCTGTCGGAACGGCACACGCATCACTGATCTCGCCTGCCGAAATCTTTCGCAGAGCGTTAATAAGAGGTGCGGCATCTGTTGTTCTGCTGCACAATCATCCGAGCGGTGTACCGATGCCCAGTCAGGAAGATCTGGAAGTGACCAGGAAAGTGGCATCCTGTGGGGAAATGCTCGGGATCCCTTTGATGGATCATATCATCATCGGTGACAACAGGTATTACAGCTTTTCTGAAATGGATCATATTGAAACTATAAACGAATGATACGTGAAAACGTATGGCACAGGGGTGAAAAATGGCAAATTATATTGGTTTTGATCTGGGGACGATGAATCTCAAAATGTTTAACAGAAACCCGGATGAGATCACAAAGATCAAGAATACGGTGGCGATCGTAAAGAAAAACTTATTATATGCATACGGAGACGATGCATATGACATGTTTGAAAAAGCACCGGAAAGAATTTCTGTATCTTTTCCGATCGTAAACGGTGTGATCGCCGATTACGGAAACATGCAGAATATGATCATCAAATTCCTTGAACATCATTCCAAGGGCAGACTGAAAGGCTCTGATTTTATCATTGCAGTTCCGACGGATATAACGGAAGTGGAAAAGAAAGCCTTTTTTGACTTGCTTTATAAAAGCAAGTTAAAGCCTAAAACGGTG
>CADBRG010000200.1 GCA_902797015.1 uncultured Lachnospiraceae bacterium | reverse complement strand
TATGTATATGGCGACACAGGTACCGGCACCGGCACAGGTTCTTTTATATGAAGAAAAAGTGGCACGGGCAAGAGAGATGGGCGAAAATGTGATGAAAGCCCTGAACACGCCGGTAGAAGAGCGGAAATGGCTGGGTGACCCGGACTACGGATGGTGCCCGAACTGCCACAGCAATTCCCTCTGCCTGGGAGAGCCGCAGTGGAAAGGACTGCAGTATCCGATCGAGTGCACTGTATGCGGTGCCGGCGGAGATCTGGAAAAAACACCGGACGGCAAATGGAAATTCGTGATCGCGAAAAACGGACTTGAGCGTGACCGTACAACAGAAGAAGGCCGTGGCATCCATTGCGACGAGATCGCAGAGACACAGGGCGGATTCTTCATGGATAAGAATAAGCGTAATATTGTAGCAGAACGTGTGAAAAAGTATAAAGAGATTCAGTTCCCAGGTATCTAAATTAAAACCATGCAGGGTTTGCTTCGATCAGCTGATCAAGCTGGTCTAAGAACCAGGAGATGGCTGGGTTATCACTGTCTGGAATCCATGCGATTCCGATCGTACTCCCCGGCGTCTGATGGTTAATGGGAATGCAGCTTATGGATTCCGGTGCATAAAATCTTGTCTTATATGGAAGAATTGAGATACCGAGGCCACACTCTGTTGCCAGGATGACATCGTCCATACTATTATAGGTTTTCGTATATTTCGGTATGAAATTCAATTCCCGACAGACTTTCAGAATCTGCCGGTTCATGTAAGCAGCGGTCTCTGCCTGGAACATCAGAAACGGCTCACTCGCGATCTTTTCGGGATCAATGCTCGAACCATTCAGGCAGGGGTGATCGTTTCTACAGACAAAGCAGAATGTATCTGTGAAAAGGTTTCGTGTGATCATGGATTTGTGCTGCTTTAGATCACTGGACATGGAAAAATAGATGTCTGCGGTCGGATTTTGGATATCATCTGCGATCTCCTGTGCAGTTTTGCTGTGCAGATCAATGGAAACCTGTGGATGATTGATATGAAACTGGCGGACCAACTCCGGCAAAAAAGTCCTGGTCGGGCTGGTGAGATAAATAATCTTAAGCTCCAGATCTTCGGTGCTGTCTGCCAGGAGGATCCGTTCTCTCGCATTTTCCGCGAGGCTTAAGATCCGCTTGGCATCTTCCAGAAAAAGCTCACCGCTTTTGGTCAGCGTGACAGTTCTGGTGCTCCTGTGGAAGAGCTTTGTGCCCAGATCCCGTTCCAGTTCAGAAATCTGACGGCTGATCGCGGGTTGTGTCATATAGTGATCTTTTGCAGCTTCCGTAAAATTCAGATACTTGGCTACGGAAAGAAAGTATTTTAATTTTACATCATCCATATTCTGGTTCCCATTTCCGTGTTTGGTATGCACTCTATTTATAACAAATAGTAGCATAAAACAGATGCGAAATTCAATGAATCAGGATTGATTAATAAAGAAAATGAATGAATGTGAGAAAAAAACCGTATTTCTCAAGAAAAATAAGACGTGATAAACTGTTATCAAAGGGTGCCCCCCTATAGAAAAAACAGCCAGAAAGAAAAGGAGGTTTCATGATGAAGTTTGAGCATTTACTGAGCCCGATGAAGGTGGGAAACAAGACGTACAGAAACCGTATCGTAAGCGCGCCGATGGCATTTGGTCTGATCGTGCAGAATCCGGATGCAAGAGATTTTACGTATCGTAAGCTTGAGAGCGGTGCGGCGGGCGGAAACGGCTGCGTGATCGTTGGTGAGACAGACGTTAACTTTAAAGATGCTGTCCGCATCCCGGGATTCAGAGAGTTTGATTTCGCAAAACCGGAAGAAGATATGGATACCTTTAATGCAGTGGCTGAATATGCGACACGCATTAAGAGACATGGCGCGGTTGCGCTGGCTGAGCTGGTTCACTGCGGTAAGGAAAAAGTACCATTCACACCGGAGCAGGAAGCGATCGGACCGGTTGAGTGTGTGAATTCTGCAGGTGTGCACGTTCGTGCAATGAATAAGGACGACATGGACCGTATCGCAAATGATTTTGCGGTTGCTGCAACCTATATGCAGAAGGCAGGATTCGACGGTATCCTGATCCATGGCGGTCATGGTTTCCTTTTCACACAGTACTTAAGC
>CADBRG010000199.1 GCA_902797015.1 uncultured Lachnospiraceae bacterium | reverse complement strand
CTTCTTTGTGACAAACCGATTGCTAATGCCATGGGGCTGGGGCTCGACGCAAATGAGCCGACGGGCGTGATGATCGTTGACATCGGATCAGACACGACGGAAATCTCTGTTGTGTCACTTGGCGGTCTTGTGATCACGGAGCTTCTGCATTTTGGCGGCAGAAGACTGGATGAATCGATCATCAATTATATCCGCAGAAACGACAATCTCATTATCGGACAGAAAACAGCGATGCTTTTAAAAGAGAAAATCGGAAATGCATTCCAGGAAGATGAACTGGAATCCTATAAGGTTGTTGGAATGAATGTCGTCAGCGGCCTCCCCGTAGAAGCGGAGATTACCTCTGATAAGATCTATAATGCGACAAAAGATAACCTTTCATCAATCTGCAGCGCTGTCCGTATGGTGCTTGAGAAAACACCGCCTGAGATTGCAAGAGACATTGTGAAATCAGGCATTTATATTACAGGCGGTTCTTCACAGTATCGGAATCTGGACAAGATGTTTGAGCAGATTTCCGGAATCAAGGTCAATACCTGTGAGCATCCGGATGAGACGGTTGTCAGAGGACTGGCAGCGATCGTTTCGGATTCGAAAAATAAGAACCTTGCCTATACCATGAAAACAAAAGTATTCAAATAATAAGGGATCATTAATCATATGATTTTTACACAGCGTCAGCGCAAAAAAAGGAAGGAACTTCCTCCGCGTTATCTGTTGCTGGTCATGACGATCGTCTGCATCATCTTTATCGTATTCGGACGGACAGCTGCCTCGGGCGGCGCAGGTCCGCTTTCGTACGTGGCCGGTTATGTTTTAGTGCCTATGCAAAACGGGATCAACAAGATCGGTTCCGGTTTGTCTGGGCTTTCTTTGCGTTTTGTTTCCAAGCAGGAGCTTGAGACGAAGAATCAGGAGCTGCAGGCTGAGATCGACTCACTGCGTGCGCAGTTAAACCAGGTCGAGACCAACCAGCATGAATATGAAGAGCTGAAGCAGCTTTATGATACACAGCAGGAATTCTCTTCCTTTGAGACCATGGATGCAGAAGTCGTTGCGAAGGATTCAAGCAACTGGTTTTCAACGTTTCTGATCGATCAGGGTTCTAAGGACGGCGTCAAAACCGGTATGAATGTCATTGCGCAGGGCGGCCTTGTCGGTATCGTTGTCGATGTCGGTCCGAACTATGCAAAGGTGCGTTCCATCATAGATGACGCGACGAGCATCAGTGCGATGGATGTTACCACATCGGATCTTTTCATTGTCAATGGCAATCTGCAGACAATGAACCAGAGCCAGATGATCGAATTCTCAAATCTGCGTATTCCGGAAGATGGTGTTTCAAAGGTTGCTGAAGGCGATAAAGTCGTCACCTCAGCGATCAGTGACAGATATCTGAAAGGAATTCCGATCGGATATATTGCAACGGTTGCGGATGATGAAGGAAACCTTACACAGTCCGGTACAATCCTTCCAATCGTTGACTTCACGCATCTTGAACGCGTTCTGATCATCATGGAAACAAAGGATTATGCCGATATCGGTATGGGGCAGGGGAATTGATATGAGACGAAAAATCACACTTGCCATTCTGATCGTCGCCTGTTTTTTGCTGCAGACGACGATTTTTCAGAAATTATCGATCGCATCGATCTCTCCCAATCTGCTGATCGTCCTGACTTCATGCATCGGTTTTATGCGTGGAAAAACGCCCGGTATGGTCACCGGATTTGTTTCGGGACTTCTGCTGGATATTCTGTCCGGTTCGACACTTGGGTGTTACGCACTGATCTATATGCTTTGCGGGTATGTCAACGGATTCTTTGCGAAGCGGTTTTATCCGGAAAATCTGAAGCTTCCGATCCTGTCGATCCTGCTTTCGGATCTGTATGTCAATATCGTTACATGGCTGGTCATGTTTGCAATGCGTGGCAGAAGCGGATTTTTCTGGTATGTGGGACACATCATCCTTCCGGAAATGGTATATACTGCGATCGTAGCGGTCGCACTGTATCTGATCCTGCTGGGACTGGATCGTCATTTGGAGAACATAGAAAAAAGGAGTACAGCAAAATTTGTTTGATAAAGGCAAAGACCTGCTGATAAAACTGGGGAAAAACAGGGCCGTGATCCTGATGCTGATCTTCATCGTACTGTTTGTGATCCTTTTGGGTCGCCTGTTCG
>CADBRG010000198.1 GCA_902797015.1 uncultured Lachnospiraceae bacterium | reverse complement strand
TGGAAATGATCCTTTTCACTGTATCCCAGTAAGAAAACCAGTCTTTTCCGCTTATCCAGATGAATTTGTCCACTTCCTTCTTGCCGGCATCTGCCAATCCGTTTTCTCTCTGAAAACCTTCAACAAGAGAAACGAAGGTATTATACGACTGGTTCTGCTGCAGTTTTTCCAGTGTATCTTCGTATATGTCAAAATCCCGGCGAGAGACCTTCCGACATCTGAAGACATCCTGATACCAATGGCACAGGAACTCCTTTACATACTCGTCTATGATGGGATACTTATCCGGATTACACCAGCTGCAGTATTTTGTCGCAAAGGAAAAAACATTTCTGTACGCTCTCCTGCCGTCAGAATCATAGGAGACTTCCATCAGAGCCTTTACCGCTTCGGCCGGTTCCGCTTCTTCAATCAGTTTTCTCAACCTCTCCTTGTTCTTGATAATGTAATTGACCATCCGACGGACACTCACCGGCTTCATACGCCCAACCGCCTCATAGTGCTGAGCCTTTTCTTCGCTCATCTCATGATCCGTAAGTCCGGCGCTGTAAAGCTGATTTAATAAAACAACTCTCGCAAAGATAAGAGGATCTTCCTCCGGCATATCAAAAAGCTTTCGAAGGGTAGATTCCTCCAATTCAAATGAATTGTCGAAACGATGGACAGCATCATCGAATTCGGCAACATTTTCGTCCCAGAATTTCCGGAACCATTTTCTTTTGTTCAGCATTCCTGATTTCTCCTCTCACATATGCATTATAAACATTCTCCGCATCTTCCCTCAGCCGCTCCACAAGCCTCTCCGGGCCCAGCACCAGCACATCCGGTGCATAGCTTTTGGCAAACTGGAACATCGCATCTTCCGTTACGCTTGCACTAACATCCACATGCGTATCTGTCTCGTTGAAAAACCGCACCAGATAATAATCAGATGTGATGATGTTCTCTTCGAGTTCCTTCGTCTTAGGGTTGGGCACCATGCGGATCGATTCACTGTACTCGATCTCATATCCCATATCAATCAGGTTCTGAATGTTCCGGCGAACAGCTTTTCGTTCCGCCTTCATTTCATATTCCCGATCAAGAATTTCCAGAATATCTTTCTGACTTAACGTATGGTTTTCGTCCGTATACTTCTGAAGAATATCCAGGATATTCAGAATGAGCATCTTCTTGGTTGGTTCCACTGTGGTGCCTTCTTTTATTTGGATCATTAATAGAATAGTCCATTCTATGTGCTATATTTGGTACATGATATCCAAACTGTACCATGCTTTATTCGCTGATTTCAATCGTTTTCAATACATTCCTTCTCCATCCGTCTCAGAATACTCAGCAAATACCTTCGGCGGCATCAACCTACCGTCAACGATCGCAAAGCTGTCCTCATCTGCAATGGCAGGATCATATTCTGCAAAGGAGAATCCTCTGGCATACATTTCACGGGCGACATACAGATCACGCAGCCGTTTTTCCATTGAACTGCTCCCAAAAGCTTCATACTCTGCTTCAAAGTCATTGATCCGTTTTTCTAAATGATCCGCTCCAAAACAAATATCTTGATAAATATCTCGCTCTGCACGAATTGAAAAATATGCTGCGTAAAACTCCAGGGGATAATAAACCTTATACCAGGCGATCCGGCAGGCTATCATGACATAGGCTGCAGCATGTGCCTTGGGGAACAGATATTTGATTGTCCTGCAGGACCGGATATACCATTCCGGAACGTCGAGTCTTCGCATCTCGTCTTCCCACTCCGGCTTAAGGCCTCTTCCTTTCCGTACACTTTCCATGATAGCGAATGCTTTCTCTCTTTCTATGCCTTTACCAAGCAGATAGATCATAATATCGTCCCGGGTTCCGATAACAGCGGAAATGTCAGCCTTTCTTTCCTGTATCAGAGCCTTGGCATTATCGGTCCAGGTATTCGTTCCATGCGACAGCCCGGAAACACGTATCAGGTCGGAAAAAGATGACGGCTTAGTTTCCAAAAGCATCTTCATGAC
>CADBRG010000197.1 GCA_902797015.1 uncultured Lachnospiraceae bacterium | reverse complement strand
GCATGCAGTGTCCCGGAAGCCGATATCTTCTTTCTTGCGGGAGGAACGCAGGCGAATGCGGTCATGATCGATGCTCTCCTGCGTCCTTATCAGGGAGTAATCTCTGCGCAGTCCGGTCATATCAACGTCCATGAAGCGGGTGCCATAGAAGCCGGCGGACACAAAGTATTTGCCCTTTCCCACCAGGACGGGAAGATTACAGCCGACAGCATTCAGTCCTGCATAGACGAGTACTGGCAGGATGAGAATCACGAGCATATGGTCATGCCGGGAATGGTGTACATTTCCCAGCCGACGGAATATGGCACACTCTACTCATTGGATGAGCTGAGCCGGATCAGCGAAACCTGCCGGAGAAACAGTATCCCACTTTATCTCGATGGAGCAAGGCTCGCATATGCGCTTGCCTGTCCGGAGAATGATGTATCACTTCCGGACATCGGACGGCTATGCGATGTCTTTTATATCGGAGGCACCAAATGCGGCGCACTGTTTGGAGAAGCTGTTGTCATCCCCAGACACAACTATATCCCTCACCTGTTCACCATCATAAAGCAGCATGGTGCACTGCTGGCAAAAGGAAGGATCACAGCGATTCAGTTTGATACGCTCTTTACCGACAATCTCTACTTCGAGATTGGGAAAAATGCGATTGACGCTGCGGACAGGATCCGGGCAGCCCTTACAGCCAGAGGCTATAACCTTACCCTTCATTCTCCGACAAATCAGATCTTTATCACATTTGAAAAGGAACATGCCAATAGACTGTCTGAGCAGATTGAGATGGGCTTTATCGAAAACATCGATCCGGAACATGCGGTAATGCGGATTGCCACAAGTTGGGCGACGCGAAAAGAAGACGTCGATGCTCTGATTAGTATTCTCTGAGGTACATGAGCGCATTTCCGCCTGTGCAAAAAAGATGCACGTGAAAAAGGATGATGGAGCGAAAAGCAGTATGTCTGACAAGGGAGAGAAACATGGAATATTTCAAGATCCAGAAAGACGATGGCAACATCATATCATGTGTTCAGGCAATTTCCGAACATCCCAAAGGGATCGTGATCGCGATCCATGGATTTTCAAGCAGCAAGGAATCGTCAACTTACCGGCTGCTTCTGAAACGACTGCCTGAGGCCGGGTTTGGCATGGTTGGCATTGACCTTCCCGGGCATGGAACGGAAGAGTCGGCAGATGAACCGCTTCGTATCCCCGGAGCTCTTGCCAGCATAGAGACGGCGGAGCGGTATGTCCTCCGGGAGTATCCGGGTTATGAGATATTTTATTTCGGTTCAAGCTTTGGAGCCTATCTCACAGGGCTGTATATCAGTACACGAAAGCACGCTGGGAGAAAAACATTCTGGCGCAGTGCCGCTGTCAATATGCCGGAACTGTTTCATAAAGACCCGCCGAATGAAAAGGAAAAGCAGCTCCTCTCAGAATTTGAAACGAAAGGATTCTTTGATGTATCGATGGAAGGATACCGGCCGGTACGTGTCACAAAAGGATTCTACGAAGACCTGCTTCATTATGATCTGTTTGAGATATTTGATGCCAATCGATTCGGGCAGCATCGGATTGCCATGGCACATGGCAGGGAAGATACCGTGATTAATCCCAAGGCAGCAAAGCGGTTTGCGGACCGATTTCAGATTCCAATCACGTGGTTCCCGAATGAGGGACATTCGCTGTCAAACAGCGCTGACACGCCGGATCGGGTTGTGGATCTTGCTGTTTCGCTTTTCGGTTAGTTTTTGCAAAGCATATTATAAAAAGGATTTTTAGAAAATGGGACCAGTACAAAGATTCCGGTACTGGTCCCATCGTTGTGTATGTAAGCATGCCAGAACTACACAGATGCATGATTATGTAAAATATCTATACATATTTGAACAAATATTTGACAAATATTAACACATAAAATATACTCAAATTGTTGAGAGTCTTTTTGGAAAATGGAGTAGAAGATGCTTTCAAAATGGGAATTAACAGAGGAAGAACGGAATCAGTATATCGATGCTTTAAAAGAGAATCTGACTGTTCTTCGAGTGAAAGCCGGAATATCACAGGCTGACTTATGCAGCATCATTGGAGTGTCACGACAAACATACTCTGCGATCGAGACCGGTAGGAAGAAAATGATGTGGCCGACATATTTGGCGCTTATCTTTTTCTTTGATTCGATTGGAGAGACAAGGAAACTGCTCCGAAGTTCATCTGCTTATCCACAGGATCTTTTGTTGCGTTTGAATGAAGGCCGCAGCCCGGAACCGGGGATGTTCGGCCAGAGCGATTTGAATAACATACTCGAAGAATTGGATGATCAGGCGATGCATACATTGCGGACGATGAT
>CADBRG010000196.1 GCA_902797015.1 uncultured Lachnospiraceae bacterium | reverse complement strand
TTCGGACAGGACTGCAATTGATGATCAATACATTCATTATCATATACTCCTATGGTAAGAAAAATTGGTGATTTACTCCCTTTTCTTTATCATTCTGACTATTGAAACCGGCGTGCCAAGATTCCATTCCTTTTTGCATCCGTCGAATTCAAAACCGTATTTGTGGTAAAAGCGAATCGCCCGCTCATTTTTCTCAAACACCCACAAAATGACGGTATCATATTCCCCAAGCCTGGAGAACGCTTCATTCATCAGTCTGTACCCGATTTTCCGGCCATAATACGCTGAAAGGACATAGATTGCCACAACCTCTCCTGCGTTCGGCAGATCTTCATCTCTCGACGGACCGTATACCGCGAATCCGACAACTTTCTCCCCGCCCTTGGCAACAAGCGTATTTTCCGGGAACTTCCGCGCACGTGCGGTTGTCGCCTCCACAGTCATCGAATCAAGATATCTGTCGCATACAATGCCCCTGTAAGCTTCCTGCCAGGAAGTACAGTGCACATATCCCCTCCCGCACAGCTCTTCATCCGTTTCAGCCGGTTTAATGCATATTGAATCATTGTTTGCTTCCATCGTTTCATCCTCCCTGAAAATGCAGTTTCTTCGCCGTTTTCCATCTCTCTGCAAAAGTCAAAGCTATTGTATCTGAAACTTCAAAACTAAGTCGTTTCTGTCCGACAATCCCGGACCACCCTGTTTATGGCACAATCAATGTACCACAAAACATGGCCTTCTGAAAGTGATTATTCGTTAAATACACTGATAATCCTGCAAAAAAAATCCCCGATCAGGATTACTCCTGACCGAGGAAGTGTTTCAGTGAAATCTTGAATTTGAATGTGCGCCTTATATCCGGTTCGGACATCCACCCGCTTGATCAGACGGGAAACATCAGGTGCCTGGTGCCGATGTCCGCCTTGTCAAAACACTCTGCCCGGGAAACAGCTCATCCACCTGCGCCCTGGTGGTCTTGGCGTTTTCCCATTCTTCCTGCATCCGGATCTGCGATTCTTTCTGAAACTGGCAAGCTCTACAAGCCGCTCCTTGGGAACTGCTTCCAGTTTGGGAAGGAATCTTCCGGCGCCAATTCTTCCAGCATGTCGAACTCATATTTCATTTGACGCCTTTTAGCCATTTACCTCAGCATTCTGCTACGGCTCATCCTCCGCTTCAACGAGCAGGATCAGCTCACTGGGTCTGATACCAAACGCTTCGGCGATTCTCCAAACAGTATCCAATCTTGCCGTTTTTTTGCCGTTCTCCAAGGCTATCAGATGAGTACGGGCGATTCCTGCACGATTTGCCATATCCTTTTGTGAAAGACCATTCTGAACTCGAAGCTTGCCAATGACAATGCCAAAAGACTTGCTGTTATAGGACATAATGCATTCCTCCTTTTTGTTCCTATAACAGAACTTGTTTTTTTTGCGAATGATGTACTCTTTAGCTGACATCTTTTGGCAGTTAAAGGCTGCACGGCCTTGTTTTTCTTGCTTCTGACGGTATGCAGTGCTATAATGTGTATTGGTTTCTTGTCAAGAAGGGAGTGTGGTACGAATGAGAAAGGGATTTCTCCTGATGATTCTACTCATCATCACCTGCCTACTCCTTGTTGCCTGTCAGCAGAATGTGAGATATCACGATGCGTCCGCGACTACAACCTGCCTTATTTATGAAAGGAGTTGAGTGTCATTGGAAAATACGGCTCCTGATAAGAAAGACAATTGGGAGAATGGTCCTCAGAAAGCCTTGCTTGCATTGGGTATAGTTTTCTTGTTTTTTATTCTCTATTCGCTCTTTAGTGAAACAAACCCAAAGACTCGGCAATCTACTGCTTCTAATTTGATAAACACAAAGGAAATCGCTAATCTTTCCGTTACCAGATTTGTCTATAATGGAATAGCCAGGACTTATAAGGAGAATGGCGATCATGACTATAATGTGCTGTATAAATCAACTGTGAATGTCAGCATTGATGCTGATGGCATTGGTTATGCTGTTGATGAAGATCAAAAGAAAGTCATGTTCATTTTTCCTGAATTCAAGATAGAAAATCCCTTAATTGATATATCGTCCATCAGCACAATCCCGGACAGAAACGATCTCTACCCGGATGAGCTTATTAAGCTCTGCAAAACTACCGCGTTTGAGGAAGCAAGCAAATCTGAGAAGCTAATATCAAGCGCACAGGAAAACCTTAAATCGATTATAGAAGCTTGGTATTCACCCGTCTTCGAAGGATACACATTCGAGTATCAATTTGGTGTGACGGAAGGCGGTGAAGCTAAATGAAAAAGCTTTCTAACCGTCTGTTGCTGATATTTGTTTTGGTTGCGGGCATTATTCTTTGTGGGGTGTCTGTATATAAAAAAACGTTTAACCAGCCAGAACCTACGGTGCAGCAAATATCCGAATCGAATGTTCGCAGAATTTGCGAACTTGCGTCGCTTGAATGCTATTATCATAACGTCTCCAATTGGAGTCAAGATGCATATGGTATTTTCGCGTTTACTGGCTACGGCGAAAAAAAGATATGGATCGAATACGATGGCATTGTCCGTGTTGGTATTAATGCCGGGAAGGTGAAGATTTCCGACCCTGATAAGGACAATGTTATTACAGTCACGATTCCGGAAGCCACCGTCTTAGATAAAGATTTGGATGAGAGCACCATAAAAGAGACCGTTAGTGATAGAACCGTGTTGTTCTTCACTGATGCGGTTAATACAGAAGACAAGATGAAAGCTCTTGCCGCAGCTCAGGAGGATATGGAACAAAGCGCTGCAAGCAATGACATGATTTTGGGCGAGGCACAAGAACGCGCTAAGAAGATCATTGAGCGAAATATTATAGCATTGGGCGAAGCAGGTGGGAAACACTATAAGGTCAGATTTGTAACTGCTTCTCCAGAATCACCAGCATCAGACCCCGCTGAAAGCGGTCAATAAACGACGAAAACTCCCACGAGGCTCATTGATATGCTCCCTTTATGGAAGACAGCAAAAGAAAAGCTGTCAACATGAAGGGAGCTTATCATATTACCCCGTGTAC
>CADBRG010000195.1 GCA_902797015.1 uncultured Lachnospiraceae bacterium | reverse complement strand
CGCCGTCTAATTTCAGGGTTACACTCTGATTGCCGGCACTTAAGCTGCTGACATCAACAGACCCTGTCACGTCTTCTGCTTCAATATCTGCAATATCTTCCTCTCTGCCCTTTAGTACGATATCAACCGTGTCATCATCGAAGGTCAGTTCATATCCGTCTGCCAGTCCGTTGACTGCGATCTGTCCTGTGCTGATCGTGAGTTCTTTCGTAATATAAGGCTCGATCGTTACCTTGACAGTTGTTTTAGACGGAGCGCCTTCTGCGAGGACAATGCCGCTTGGCAGTGCATTCGTGATCGGCAGCTCAACTTCAAACGATTCGTTTTTATCTGTCACATCCAGGTCATCTGAAGTCAGCTCGATACCGGTCAATGCAGACAACGCATCATCTTCTCCGGCGACGGTCGTTTTTTCCGGCGTACATTCAATGGCGGTCACCTGGTAGCCTTCTTCCGGCGTTCCGGAGGTTTTCGCTGTCAGTGCCACATCTTTTCTGGAATCCACGCTGAACTGAACGGTCGTCTGCCTGTCACTTAACGTGATCTGTGAATCTTCAACCTGTTTGCCGGATTCATCCCACAATGTGATCTCTCCATTTCTGGAAAAATCATCATTGGAGCCGGAAATGTCAATTGTGACCTTCGCTTCAGTGATCGGTGACACGATGGATTCCGGTCCGGTCACAGTAACAGTCAACGGATTCACAGAAACGATGGAAACGTTTCGATTCTCCGGTGCTGTTCCTTTCTCTTCCACCTGAATTTCAAAGTCTTTTGAGATAATCTTTTCGACTTTAACATCCAGATACTGAGTTCGCTTCTGCAATGTCAGGCCACTGTTAAACCGTGTGACAGTGATCTGAATCGGGACACTGTCCATATCTTCATTGATTTCAGAAAGGTCTGCTGTCGCTTTGAAGTCTGACTCGCTCAAGTCCTCAATGATCGTACGTGCGCCGGATACGGTAAAGGAAACTTCAGACCGGCCGTCTATTTCATAACTATAGCCCTGATCGGTCAGGTACTGCTCATTTTCCACGGATACCGGGACCGTCATGACGCGGCTCTTTTCCGGATCTTCAATGTTTACGATAACCAGCCAGATGACGATTGCCAGTGCCAGTGCCAGGATCTTGAATCCCCAGTTGTTGGACAAGATTTTCAACAAACGTTTTACGCTCATTCTTTGTCCTCCTTTCAATTCGTACGATCCCGCAATGAACTGCGGCGCTGTTTTTCTGTCACGCCGGCAATATTACGCAAAATCTCTCTTAACCGCTCTTCGGAAATGGAGCGCTCTAGGTGGTTTTCTCTGGCCACGGACACTTCTCCAGTCTCCTCGGAAACGATGATGGTAACGCTGTCGCTCACCTCGCTGATGCCGACAGCTGCTCTGTGGCGTGTGCCCAACTCTTTGGGCAATGCCATGTTGTCCGTCAACGGAAGATAGCATGTCGCTGCAATGATACGGTTTCCACGCAGGATAACAGCGCCATCATGAAGCGGTGTGTTCTTTTCAAAAATGTTTAACAGAAGCTGTCTGGAAAGCTCCGCATCCAGACGGATTCCGCTTCGGATATACTCTTCAAGCATAACGCTGCGCTCGATAACAATGAGCGCACCGGTTTTCTTCTTACCCATTTCCATGCAGGCACGCACCAGTTCGTTGATCGTGCGGTTGGAAAACAGCTGATCTGTCGGACGCAGTTCAATCCGCATAAACCGTGTCAGAAAATTGCTTCGGCCGATCCGCTCTAAGCCACGACGAAGCTCCGGCTGGAAGATGATCAAAAGGGCGATCACACCGAAGTTCAATAACTTGCCGAACAACCATAGGATGGTGTTCATCTGGAAAATGGCCGCAATCAAAACAAAGATCAGAACAACAAGGATTCCCTTAAACAGAGACCACGCTCTTGTATTTCTGACCCAGACAAGGAAATAGTACAGTGCGATGGTGATCAGGATGATCTCGATAATATCGATCACCCCGATGTCAGGCATCTGCATCCAGTACATGTATTTATCAAAAAATGAGTATAAACTTGCGATAATTTCTCGCATACAATAACTCCAATTAGGTTGCTTGGTTGTCTATTCTAGTCTGTGAGACCACAGACATAGTAATTATAGCACAAAAACAGGTTTCATAAAAGGGTCGATGGTGGGTTTGTGAGAGTGGAATTAACATGAAATCACTTAATGCAAAATAATTCAAAGATCACTCGCCCGGGAATTCGACTCAAATTTCATTTACCGGCCCCGTCGGTACCATTCAAAGCAAGTTGTGTGATACCAGTACCTTTTGGCAGACATGATTGGTACTACTCCAGCTCGCCTGCTTTACCACCATACACCACGTGTACGCTTAGTTGGTATTACCAAGTAACTCAGTGTATCCTACCAACCAGATTCTCTAAACGTCTCCGGTACCATATTAAAGCAAGTTGTGTGGCACCAACACTCCTCAGCAATCAGATTCGGTACGACTCCAGAACAGCTACCGAGTAGCAAGGTAATACTTAGATCTCTTGATTATAAAAAAGCCTGCGTCATCTGCCCTGTCAAGGGCAGAGCCGCAGCACGGTGCGAACGCACCCTTGACAGGGCGACGTGACACAGGCTATGGATTGATCAAGAGATCTAAGTATCACTATGTTGTAAACATGTAATTTTTGTTCAATTCCACCTGGCGATTCTGATGTATTTGTGTTATAACATATCTATACCAATTTCCGATAGAGAGAGCGGAAAAGAGGTATTATGAAGTATTATCAAATGGATGCCGTCATGGACATCATCTTCCCGGCACACTGCCCTGTCTGCGGACAGATTCTTTCTGTGCCAAAACGTCGTTTGCGTTTTATTTCCCCTTTTCAAATGCATCCCCCTATCCTGCAGGAGTTGATTTGTAAACCTTGCTTTTATCGGCTGCCTTTTATTCTAGAATCCCATTGTGTCATTTGCGGACGTGCACTTGAGACTCCTTTAGCAGACCGCTGCGAAGACTGCAGGCGTTACCCTCATATCTTTTCTGAAGCACGTGCGGTTTTCTCTTATAAAGGGCCTGTACAACAAGCTTTGTATCAGTTGAAATACCAGGGTCGCAAAGAATATTCCAGGTTCTTTGCTGCTACTATGGATTATTATTTATCTGACTGGATCGATTCGCGTTGTATTACTGCAATCGTGCCAATCCCTTTACATAAATCACGTCTGAAAGTCCGCAATTATAATCAGGCGGAAGAAATCGCTGTGCGCCTTGGTGAGCGCATTGGTCTTCCTGTCTATTCTGATTTTCTGATTCGCAAAAAGGCGACCACGGCACAAAAAGATCTGAGTAGAACACAGCGAATGGAGAATCTCTCCCAGGCTTTTTGCATCAATCCCAAATATATAATCCCCTCTGCTGCTGCAATCCACTCTCTCGGATCTATTCTGCTCGTAGATGATATTTATACGACAGGTTCTACCGTTGATGCTGCTGCCAATGTTTTAGTAAACGCAGGATGTCCTACTGTTTTTGTGGCTGCTGTTGCAGTGACAGGATGATAGCTTTCTGAAAGGAGCAATCTATGACTGATTTTCAAAAAGAATTACTTGAAAAAGAAAAAGAATTAAACAACCTTCTTGATATACTAAAGAGAAATGCTTCTCCTGTCATCGAAGGCCGTCTTCGAATCGCAAATAAGAATGGGAAGCCTGTTTATTATCAAGACATCTACACAGATGAGAAAGATTCCAAACATCCGAAACATCGCAAGCGCAAATCATTTTATATCAAGAAGAAAGACCGTGACATGGCGACTGCATTGGCACAACAGGATTATAATAACAAACTCTACAATGCAATTATTCGCCAGCTTTCACAGACTAAGGCACTTATCAAGGCCAGTCATTCCTTCGATGACGAACTGCTTGAGAAAGTCTACACACAAATGACACCATACAGAAAAGAATTAATCAATCCTCTTGTGCCTGACCAAGAAACCTTTGTCCACAATTGGTTAAATACACCTTTTACAAAGAAAACATTTTCTGAACTGGACCCGGAAATCTTCACAGAGAACGGCGAACGGGTACGGTCAAAATCAGAAAAAATCATAGCTGATAAATATTTGAAACTGGGAATTCCATACCGATATGAAAGCCAATTAATTCTAAATGATAACAGGCGTGTTGTAACGATCTATCCGGATTTCACTGTACTTAACAAGACCACAAGAAAAATATACTACCATGAGCATTTTGGCAGAATGGATAAAGAAGACTATTGTGACAGCGCATTAAAACGGATCGAACTGTATGCTAAGAACGGGATATTCATCGGGGATCAGTTGATCATCACGCATGAAACCGCTAACCGGCCGATGAACATGGCATATTTTGAGTCCTTGATCAAGAAATATTTGTTGGAGTGATTTTCTGGTTGGAGTAGTACCTGATTGGTGTGCCAATAGGCTCTGGTATCACACAACTTGCTTTCATATGGTACCGGAGGCACTCAGAACAGCT
>CADBRG010000194.1 GCA_902797015.1 uncultured Lachnospiraceae bacterium | reverse complement strand
CTGTGTTCAGATTTTGACTTCCTAATCGGTATTGATATAGTATACCATAAGAACTTATCTAAATGCTAACTACCTACCATTGGTGCCAGGCACTATAAACCCATGCTTGCGGCAGGCGCAGCGGTTGCCGCTACATGTACGGGTGTCGTCAGGCCAAAAAAATATGAATAAAGGTTTTTGACATAATATGATATTATAATAAGGACTCTTGACAGACTGTTTGAACGAATTAACAAAAGGAGAAAAGAAAATGGCAAAGTATGCAGTTATCGTAGTGGACATGTTGAATGATTTTATAACCGGACCGATTTCAACAGAACGGGCAAGAACAATCGTTGAGCCGAATCGTATTCTGCTCGAGGCGGCAAGAGATAAGGGATATCCGGTTATTTATGCAAATGATTGCCATACGAAAGATATTGATCATGAATTTGTGATCTGGGGACCGCATGCTGTAGAAGGCACGGAAGGAGCGGAAGTAGTAAAAGAGCTGACACCTCAGGATGGTGATTACATTGTCCCCAAAAAACGGTATAGCGCATTTTATGAGACTTCCATGACGATGCTGTTAAAGGAGCTTGAAGTTGATACGGTAATCATAACCGGTTGGCAGGCAGATTGTTGTTGCAGACATACCGCTGCGGATGCATTCTTTAGAGGATACGATATTGTGATTCCGAAAGAAGCGACTGATACAGATTCAGAAGAAGCATATCAGTATGCTTTGGGATACTTTGAGAAGTTCTATGGAGCAAAGGTATGTTCTGTCAATGATGTTCTGGCAATGTTTTAAGTACATGCAAATATTATGATATATGTATAGTTTTGAAGGGCTTTCGTTTTTGAGAAAGCCCTTTTTATGATATACTATGAACTGCAGACAATTTTTTTGCAGGTCAGTTTTATGCAGAATGAATGACATCAGATCCTGAGAACTATAAGAAGAGGAGATCATTTCAAATGAGAGTTCATCTGCAGCATATCAAAAACAGTGCCACGCTGCTTAAAGATCTGCAAAAGGTTTTTCTTTGCGCGAAGACAGTGACAGAGAAAAGTTTAAAGAGTCTTTGGCAAAAAGAGTTTGCTGATGTTAAACGCCAGGGTGAAATAGAAGGTCTGACTTTTGATGAAAAAGGTGAGCAGTTTCTATTGTTATATAACCGTAGTGCTAAGATCATATATACTGGATAAAGAATATAGGAAGGTGAGAGAGTGTGAACAAAGATCCATTCAAGGAGTATATCAGAGAGTCGGAACCAGCCAAGCGGGACAAGGGGTATGCATGGCATACGGCCATTGGTCTGCAGGCGGTTGATGGACTGAAAACATCTGAATACCTGGTGAAGACAGCTGTCCGTAACATCGAGGGGGAGATATCCTTTGAGGAAGCGAATGCGCTTCTGCAAACTTATTATGAGGAGAATTCATCCTGCGGTACGGATGATCGCACAGAGGAGGCGGACAAGGTTTCTGCCAGAATCGCTGCGCTGCTTTCGGAGAAGGCCTTCAGTTTTACGCCAAACGAATACCTGTCCATCCATAGAAAGCTGTTCACAGGCATCTATCCTCACGCAGGCCGAATCCGGGATTATAATATCACAAAAAAGGAATGGGTACTGAATGGCGCGACCGTCCTCTATGGAAGTGCCACAGAGTTGCGGGCGACGTTGGATTATGACTTCTCAGAGGAGAAAAAGTTCTCATACCGGAATCTCTCAATGGACGGAATCATCAATCACCTCGCGGTATTCGTTTCAAGACTGTGGCAGATTCATGTCTTCGGTGAAGGGAATACCAGAACGACAGCTGTTTTCTTCATCAAATATCTGAGGACGCTCGGTTTCGATGTGACCAATGACATTTTTGCAGAGAATGCTTGGTACTTCCGAAATTCCCTCGTTCGGGCCAACTACAATGACTTGAAAAACGGCATTCATGAGACAACGGAATATCTGGAGCTGTTTTTGAGAAATCTCCTACTGGGAGAGAACCATCCGCTCCATAACCGTACATTGCACATTAGCGGTACGTTCAAAGTGACGGGAAAACCGGACATTGGGACAGCAAAATCGGACATTGAAGCATTAAAGGCAGACATTGAAAATTTGTTCCAGCCCAAAACTGTTAGCCATATTCTGAAGCTACGCGAGGCATTTCCCGGTCAGACGATCTTTGGCCGTTCAAACGTTATGAGCGTCATTGATATAAAACCTTCTAGAGCATCAGATCTTTTGAAGGACATGGTCGGACATGGGGTCATCGAGCCAGTTGCCGGACATGGAAAAGGAAAGTACAGATTCAAAATGCGGCAGCCAGTCACTAAGTACGAGGAAAAGAAATGAATTGTCCGCATTGCAATAGAGAACCATTACAGGGTGACTGGTTGAAACTGAACTGTAACGACATTGATATTCCAGAATTTGTAAATCGAATTGAAAGAATTCAGAAGGGTGAGACCACGGTATGTCCGTTTTGTGGAGGGAATGTTTCTCTTCATGAAACAGATGGAGAATATTCTCTGATTGCCTGTGATTTATGTGATATGAAGATAGAAACTGAGACCAGGAGCAGATGATGATCAAGATATATACAGCCAATACAGCATTTGAGGCAGATCAGATACAGGCTCTTTTAAAAAGCTATGATATCCCATGTATTATTAAGAATGATGTGTCTAATGTCTTTACCGGGGCAATTTCTATCGGATATCAGGATATATATGTAAACGAAGAACAGGAATCTTTAGCACTTGAAGTGCTGAATGAAGTTCCAATCATCAAGAGCGATATTCCGAAAGTATCTACAAAAAAGAGATTGTTTGCACGGATACTGATCATAGCAATAATAGCTGTCGGGGTGGCAGTAGTTTTACTGGGAGAGATCCTGTGATGAGGGAAACAGTATGAGTACACCATTCGTAAAGGTAGATCTTCATGGAATGACAGAG
>CADBRG010000193.1 GCA_902797015.1 uncultured Lachnospiraceae bacterium | reverse complement strand
TCCCGTGTGCAGCTTTTTACCGGTATCTCCGATGCGGTCGATCAGATTCGCCTCCACGAAGCTGTGAATGTCCTCATATTCTTCTGAAAAAGTCAGCGCGCCGGATTCGATATCTGCCTCGATCCCGTCAAGGCCTTTTAAGATCTCATCCCGCTCTGCTTCTGTCAGAATCCCCTGTGCCGCAAGCATCTTCACATGTGCCCTGCTGCCGGCGATATCTTCCTTATACAATCTCTGGTCGAAGGAAAGCGACGCATTGAACTGGTACACCAGCTGATCCGTCTCTTTTGTAAAACGACCGCCCCATAACTGTGCCATAGGTCATCCTTTCTGCTCTTTTTGTAACTGCCGCTCCCGTTCTGAGAAGATGCACCCGCAATAATCCTGCCGGTACAGATCATACTCTCTGGAAAGCTCGATCGAGCGCTTGTAACCATTTTTCTTTTTAAAATCAGATGGCAAAAATGGAATGCCGTATTTTTCGCCTGCTGCTTCCCCGACTTCATTGAGCAAGTCTGCATTCTTCAACGGACTGATCGTAAGACTGGTCGTAAAGAAGTCAAAGTCGCCGTTTTCTGCGGCAATCCTTGCCGCCTCTTCCAGCCGAAGCTTAAAACACACTTCACAACGCTTTCCGCCTTCCGGTTCTTTTTCCAAACCTTTCACAGCCTCAAAAAACTGTTCCGGCTCATATGAGCCCTCCAGAAAAGCAACCGGGTATTTTGCCGGCAGTTCCCGGATCAGACGCTTCTCTTCCTCCACCCGCTTCCGGTATTCTTCCGTTCGCGTGATATTCGGATTGTAGAAAAAAACCGTGATCTGCATATACTGTGCCAGATACTCCAGCACATAGCTGCTGCAGGGTGCGCAACAGGCATGCAGCAAAAGATGCGGAATCCTGTCTTCTTTTTCCCATGCAAGAAGGAATCGTTCCAGTTCTTTTTGATAATTTCTGCGATTCATACGCTTTCACCGCCATTCATAAACGCTATCATAACAGAAAAACAAAAAGAATGCTACCCACTAAAAAAAGAGACTGCGGGTATTCCCGCAGCCTCTTTGCTGTTTGTAATAAGATTTACATTTTTCCGTCAGATCCCAGAACTGCTGTGATCTTGTGTGCAACGATGTCTTTTACGTTCTGACGTGCAACCTTCAGATATTCTCTCGGATCGAAATATTCCGGATGCTCTGTGAAGGTCTTGCGGATACCTGCTGTGAATCCAAGACGCAGGTCGGAGTCGATGTTGATCTTGCAAACTGCAGATTTAGCAGCCTGACGCAGCATCTCTTCCGGAACGCCGATCGCATCTTTCAGTGCGCCGCCGTTCTCGTTGATGATCTTAACATATTCCTGCGGAACGGAAGAAGATCCGTGCAGAACGATCGGGAAGTTCGGCAGACGACGAACAACTTCGTCCAGAATGTCAAAACGCAGCTGCGGTTTTGTACCCGGTTTGAACTTATATGCGCCATGGCTGGTACCGATCGCGATTGCCAGAGAGTCAACACCTGTGCGGCCAACGAACTCTTCTACATCGTCCGGATTGGTATAAGAGGAATTTTCTGCGCTAACCTTTACATCATCTTCTACACCTGCCAGTGTGCCGAGCTCAGCCTCAACTACAACACCGTGTGCATGTGCATATTCAACAACTTTCTTTGTTACTTCAACGTTCTCATCAAACGGCATGCCGGATGCATCGATCATAACGGATGTGAATCCATTGTCTACGCAAGCCTTGCAGATCTCGAAATCTGCGCCATGATCTAAGTGCAGAGCGATCGGAAGCTCCGGATGATCCTGGATCGCTGCTTCAACCAGCTTTACCAGGTAAGACGGATGTGCATATTTACGAGCACCGGATGATGCCTGTAAAACGATGGGGGATTTCAGTTCAGCTGCAGCTTCAACGATACCCTGAACGATCTCCATGTTGTTTACGTTAAATGCACCGATCGCATAACCGCCGTCATAGGCTTTTTTGAACATTTCAGTAGTGGTTACTAAAGGCATAATAAATTCCTCCTCTCAATACTCTGATTATAAAATATGACTTTTCTCTATCTTAGCACAAAACGTTGTCTTTGTCCGCTTAAAATTCCCGGTATTACAAAAAAACCAATACCAAAAAATACCAGGCGCAAACTAGTATGACAGGAATTCTTCAAACACTTTGATCGCAAATCCGTCTGTCATACCGGAGATATAATCGATCACCGCCTGCGTGTAGATTTCCTTTGTATCCAACAGCCCGTAGATCTTCTCATTGACACAGGATGCGGACAGCTCTTTTAACCCATCCTCGTCCGGCACGACCGAAGGATCCGCATACCGCGCAAGCCAATGTGAAAACGTCGATGCGAGCGAAGGATAGTACGCCTCCTGTCCTTTTAATTTCTCCCAGGAGTCCTTCCCCGCGAAGCACGCCATCAGCTGATCAAAAATCTCTTCCAGCACCATTTCCGAATATTTATTGAAGGTCTGCAGCCGCGGATGCCTGTAGATATACTTCAGATTGAAACTCTTTAGCTCATCCATCTGACGCATGAACTTTTCACTCAGTGTGATGCCACGCTCAGGATCGCTGTTTTCACAAAGATCGATGATCAGATTATACATGATGACCGTCGTATTGATCACCTTTTCGTCATGCTCTCTGGCCATGCGAAGCAGCGTGTTTTTTTCTTCCTCCTCGAAAAAGCCAAGACGCATCGCATCCTCGATATCGCGTCCGATGTAGGCGATCTTATCAGAGATTTTCACCACGCATCCTTCCCAGGTCGCCGGTTGAAACTGATTCGGACGGACAAAATCTTTTAGATCGATCATCTCCTGCCGCGGCTTTAATCCGCTCTCGTCCACTTCCCCGCAATGCGAAATAATACCGTCCCGCACCGCATAAGTCAGATTCAGGTTCTTCCTGTTCCGATAACTGTCCTCTAACAGCTCGATCCGGTCAACAAAACGGAGGCCATTCTGCTCATGCCAGAATTTCTTATCCAGATGCTTCTCGGACAGGGCACTTAAGATGCGTTCTCCCTGATGGCCGAACGGCGCATGGCCCAGATCATGACCGATCGCAATGGCTTTGGTCAGCTCCTCATTGAGTCCTAAAAATTTCGCAATGGTACAGGCCACGGAATCCACCAGGGCCACATGCTCCATCCGTGTGCAGATATGATCATTGTCCACATTAAAGAACACCTGCGTCTTATGTTTCAGTCGCCTGTAGGCTTTGGAATGCAAGATCCTCGTATAATCTCTTGCAAACGGGCTTCGGACATCATCATTTCTGTTGTAAAGTGAATTCTCTCTTCTGATAAACGACTCCCAGAGTGGGTGTTCCGGCTTCGCTGCAACCGCCTGAAATGAATCTTTTCCCATAGGAACCTCCTTTGCCAGATGTCTTACTAAGACTATTTTACAAGACTGTTCCGATAATGCAATCTCTGGTTACAGATTTTGGAATATAAAAAAGCTGCCGCATTTTCTGCGACAGCTTTTTCATACAAGCTACTGACCGGACTCGAACCGGTGACCTATTGATTACGAATCAATTGCTCTACCAACTGAGCCACAGTAGCATGCGAACTATTGTATTATATATAACTTTTCCCTGTTTGGCAATCATTTTTTATATAGGATAATAGTTCGCTTTTTCTCTGACCTATGAAACCCTGCAGTTATATTTCCGGCCAAAATCTTCATCCGACATGCAAAGCCAGATGATTCCCTGTATCAGACCAACGATAGCTGGGATACCGGTCCAACAGAAGAAAACGGACAACAAACCAAGCCCGATTTTTCCCATGTAGAAATATCCAACACCGATATCTCCCAAAATAATACTTAGAACGCCTGCAGCAATCTTACTTTTTTGAGGCAAATACTGCGGTTGATAGTTTACGTTCTGCTGCGTTTCATAACCGTAGTTAGCATTCTGCCCCTGGTTCTGCTGCGCATTTGCCTGCTGCGCCTCATACTCTTCTTTGCTGGCCGCACCGGCAAAGACATAGTCTTCGTATTCTTCTGCTGCCTGCTCATCAGCCCCAAAGCCTAAGGATTCTTCTATCGTCTGCTCAGGTTCCGCATAGCCGAATGCCTCCTCTGCAGTCTGCTCAGGTGCCTCATACCCGGAAACATCCTCAACCGGCGGCTCTTCCTGTGTCATTTCTTTTGTAATATCCTGCTCCTGATAAATGATCTTCGTCCCGCAATTTGTACAGAATGAAGCACCATCAATCAGTTTTACCCCGCAATTACTGCAAAACATATAATACCTCCTTTTTCCTACTTGGCCGGATACGCATGCGATGCCTCACATACACCGCAAACAACAAAACGGTAATCGGTACCCGACCCTTTACATGTTGAAAGCAACACGATCTTCTGATCGATCGTCGGTACAATACCCGTATCGATCACTGAGCGGTTTACGAGATCGGTCAGGTAATTCTGGTAAATCTCGTCCGGCTCAAACCCTACCATATACACATCGCTGTTGCTGCCGGTCGTAAAATAAGAAAAGATGTGATAACGATACGCCATATCCTTTGTGTAAATGGTAAAATACTGATTGGCATCATATACGCCATCGTCCTGATAATACTTTAAGGTACCGAACATCGTACCGTTCCGCATATTATGGCCATATATGATCGAACTGGTATCCGTCAGCGCCGGATTGTTCTCTCCCTCCAGGAAAATGCAGCCCGGATAACTGGACTTTTTATCCATATCCCTGTGCAGATAGGTGTCATCATCTCCGGAATAGAGGATCGGATAGTCGATCAGAATGGTTTCCTCCGGTTCGTCAAAACGGATCCAGCCGATCACGTCCGGATACTGGCTCTGCAGTCCTGCGACATCAATATCCACATCCGTATACCACCAGTTTTCATCACGGTTGTCACCAACATTGGTATACTCCTGACTGATCTGATCGAATGCATTTTTTTCCTTCAGATTGTTCAATACATAAGGGAGCACCTGATAAAGACAATACGCGATGATCGCAATAAGTACGATGATAATGATCACGCGCACCGGTCCGATTCTTCTTTTTTCAATGTTTCGTCTTGCCATATCCTATCCCATTATCTCAAAATCGTCCGGGAACTCCTCATCCTTCAGATTATCTTCTATTTCAAGTTCTGCCGTTACATGTTCTGTTTCTTTGACACTTTGTTGTGTTTCATAAAGACGTCCAAGCCGTTCGGAGATTTCAGTCCAGTAAGCTTCGGATTTTTTCACCGCTTCTTCTTCCATCGCCTGGCAGCGTCTTCTGGATTCAAGTTCCATGGAATCACAATTGATCTGTGTTTCGGAACGCATGCTCTCACACCGGATTTCCATTGCAGCTTCCATCGCTGCGCATCGCTCCTGTGCCTGCTTCTCAAGTGCGTCACAGCGGTCTACGGCCTCTTTTTCCATCAGGCGGCACTTTTCTGCCATTGCCCGTTCTGCTTCATCACAGGCATCCTCTAATCCGGCATATCTGGCCCGGATGCTCTTTTCATATTCCGCGCATTCCTGCCGCGTGATCATATCAAGATCCGAGCTGTGCTGCTTTGCATCCAGCAACATCTTTTCACAACGTGCCGCAACTTCATTCTCCTGTTCCGTGCAGCGCGTATTGGATTCCTGCTCCATCTTGCGGCAACGCTCCTTTGTTGTCCGCTCCATATCTTCACATCGCTGCTTCATCTCCTCTTCCATTGAGGTACAGCGCTCTTCCGCCCGGCGCATCCGTACGAGGATCACCGAATCCTGCTCTGTTTTGACTCTTCTGATATTTTCAAGATACTGATCAGCAGTCTTTTGCGCCGCCCCCAGAATATCATTCATCTTCGCAGCTGTATCTGCAAGTGTCCCGGCACTGTCCGGATCAAATTCATGATCGACCAGACTGTCCTCAAGTGCTTTATTTTTCTTTTGCAGATCCTCGATTTCCAGAATCTTTTCCGACAAAAGCTCCCGCAATTCCTCTATGTTTAGTTTCTGCAGATCATATTTACTCAATTATATTGTTCCTCCGCCTGAAAGCTTTTAAAAATCCATACCGGGGATTCCCTGATGGTCTCTTCAGATTTTAACATAAATCAAAATCCCTGTTAAGTGCAGAAGCGCTTTTCCCTTTTTTTACGGAAATTCCTGTCATTTTTTCAAAGGACATTGCATCCTTCGGAAAGTGTTGTATAATAACTGCACATTCCTGAATCATCTCAATTTAGAAAATGACATACGAAGAATTCAAGTTTGCGATCATGGATCGCCTGCAGGCAGAAATCAAGGATCCGAAATCCATTTCCATTCAGCCTGTCACCAGAAACAATGGCTGTAAACTTGACGGCCTGATCATCATGGAAGGCGGCCGGAATATTGCGCCTACCATCTATCTGGATCCGTTTTTTGAGGAGTACCAGTCCGGGGAATGTTTCTCTGTTCTTTATGACAAAATCATTTCCGCCTACCGGCAAAACCGGCCGGAAAATGATATCAATGTCCGCTGCTTTACCGATTATGAGATTGCCAAAGAACGCATCGCCTTTAAGCTCATCCACCGGCAGCGAAACGAAGAGCTTCTGAAAAAAATTCCTTTTATTCCATATCTGGATCTCGCGATCGTATTCTACTGCCTGATCGAGTTTCAGAGCGAGCCCACGAGCGGAACCATTCTGATCCACAATTCCCATTTAGACTACTGGCATATTTCCCTTCAGGATTTATTTGAAAATGCGCAAAAAAATACACCCCGCATGCTCCGTCAGAGCCTGCGGGATATACAGGATGTGATTACCGATTTGACAAACCAGCTTCCGTCTGCATCCGCCATTCCGAAAGTATCTTTTGTACGCGAACAAAGCGAGCCCTCCATGTACATTCTTTCTAACTGCGAAAATCTTTATGGCGCAGGCTGTCTTTTATACCAGGGATTGCTGGCACGCTATGCAAAGCAGATGGATTCTGATTTCTACATTCTTCCAAGTAGTGTACATGAGGTCATTTTAGTCCCGACCTCTTCGGATAAGGATCTTCAGAAAATGTCCGAAATGGTAGAAAGCGTAAATTCCTCTGCACTTCTTCCTGAAGAGATCCTTTCAGACCACGCCTATTACTACTCGCGGGAACAGGATGAGATCATCATGTAGCCGTTCATTTCTTTTTCGTGCCGGTTTTTGCCGGTTTCTTTTCTGCAGCTGTCTCCTTTTTCCCGGAGCCGGCTGCAGTTTTCTTTTTCGTCGTTTTCTTTGTTGCTTTCTGTGCAGCCTTCTGCTGCTTTTCTTCGGCCTCTTTACGCTTCTTCTCTTCTTTGATCCGGTCTTCCTCAGCCTTTTTCCAGGATCTCGCTTCATCGATCAGATGTGTATACAGCTTTTCATATTCTCTTGCGGAATGATTCCAGGAGAAATCACTCTCCATACCGCGATGGATGATCTCTTCCCATTCGTCTGGTGCGTCCCGGAAAATCTTATTCGCATAACGGATCATGTAAAGCATCTCATGCGCATTGTAATTATGGAATGAAAAACCGGTGCCTGTATGTTCAAATTCATTATAAGGATCGACCGTATCCTTCAGACCGCCGGTCTCCCTGACACAGGGAACCGTTCCGTAACGGAGTGCCATCAACTGGCTCAGTCCGCACGGTTCAAACAGAGACGGCATCAAAAATGCGTCACAGCCGGCATAGATCTTGTGTGCGATCATCTCGGAATAATGGATGAATACCGACACGCTTCCTCTGTGACGGCTCGCAAAGTCTCTGAGCATATCTTCGTATTTGGATTCACCGGTTCCGAGGATGATCATCTGTACACCGGGGATTGAAATGATCTCTTCCTTAATATACTCAAGAAGATCCAGTCCTTTCTGATCCGTCAGCCTTGTAACCATACCGATCAGAAATGCATTATCGTCCGGGATCAGATCATGCTCCTCCTGAAGACGTCTTTTATTCTCAGCCTTGAACGCTCTGATATCTCCTGTATAAGGCGCATAGATCAGACTGTCATTTGACGGATCAAATTCATGATAATCAATTCCGTTGCAGATACCGGTCAGGACATGATTCCTTGCACGGATCAGACCGTCAAGTCCCTCTCCGCCATCGCTTGACTGAATCTCCTCCGCATAGCTCTGGCTGACCGTTGTAATGGCGTCGGCATAGACAAGACCACCCTTTAACAGGTTTGCCTTACCGTAAGATTCCAGCTTATCATATGAAAAATACTCATCCGGCAGACCGGTGATATCCTTGACTGCATCGATATACCATCTGCCCTGGAATTTCAAATTGTGGATCGTATGAACGGTCCGGATATAGCGGTAAAACGGATTGTCCTGGAACTGCGCCCGTAAAAACACGGGAATCAGTCCTGTCTGCCAGTCATGACAATGGATCACATCCGGGCAGAAATCCAGCATCGGCAAAACAGTCAATACCGCCTTGCTAAAAAACGCGAACTTCTCCGCATCCAGATAGATGTTGTCATACGGAGTCGGCCCCGCAAAATAATATTCATTATCAATCAGATAACAGGTGATTCCGTTTACCTTCGTCATCAGCACGCCCGCATACTGAGAACGCCAGTTCAAATCTACCTGGCACTCCAGGATCCGTTCCAGATCCGTTGCATACGCAGAATTCATACATGCATATTTTGGCAGAATGATCCGCACGTCATATTCATCCGCCTGAAAATATTTCGGCAGGGAGCCCGCTACGTCTGCCAGACCGCCGGTCTTGATAAACGGTACGACTTCAGATGCTGCAAATAATATTTTTTTCATGTTACCCCTCCCTATGCGTCTCGCTTCATTGCCAATTCCTTCATTTCCCTGGCGTTCTTTAATGTTGCCTCCGTAATGGCCGCCCCGCCAAGCATCCTCGCCAGCTCATGAATCTCCTGTTCATGCGAAAGCGGTGTAACTTCTGTCTGTGTTTTCTCTTCCTTGACTGTCTTTTCGATCAGAAAATGCCGGTCGGCCATGGCTGCGATCTGCGGCAGATGCGTAATACAGATGACCTGATGGTGCATTGCCGTTTCATGCATTTTTTCCGCAACTTTCTGCGCCGTGCGTCCGCTGATGCCACTGTCGATCTCATCAAAGATCAATGTACCGACTTCATCACTGTCTGCAAGAATCGTCCTGAATGCCAGCATGATCCTCGATAATTCACCTCCCGAAGCGACCAGATCAAGTGGTCTGACTTCTTCCCCCGGATTGGTTGAGATCAAAAACCGGACTTCATCCTTTCCGTTAGACGTATAGCCTTCTAAAGCTGCGATTTCCGTGCGAAAAACCACCTGCGGGAAATTCAGCTCTTTTAAGCTTTGTTCCATGACAGCAGAAAACTGACCAGCTGCCTGTTTCCGGATCTTTGTTACCTCCATGCAAAGTCGGTCCAGTTCTTTCTTTGCATCCGCCACAGCCTGCTCAAGTCCTGTCAGATAGTCTGCAAAGTTTCTTAACTGATCGATCCGTTCGAGCTTCTTTTCTTTTTCCGCAAGGATCTCTTCAATGCTGTTTCCGTACTTGCTCTGCAGATGATGGATCGTATTCAGGCGATTCTCCACCTCATAAAACGCTTCCTCACCGAACTCCATATCAGAGAGTCTGGCCGCACAATCCTGATTGAAATCCGCAAGCAGCGCCTCAATCTCAGAAAGCTGATCATAAAGCTCCGACAGTCTGTCATCATAAGTCGTGACCTCTCTGATCTCCCGGATCGCGCGTCCTGTCTGATCTGCTGCCGAGGACTGTCCGCCTCCGGTCAGCTCCAGGCATGCCGACAAAGCGCTCATGATCTTTTGTGCGTGTGACATCGTACGGTATTGTGCTTCAAGTGCTTCCTCTTCCCCCGGCACAAGATGTGCATCTTCAATCTCACCGGTTTCAAATTCCAGAAAAGAAAGCTCTCTGATCCGCGCCTCTTCATCTGCCCCCGCATCCGAAAGTGCGCGCATCGCATCCATGTATCGTTGATAAGCCCGGGCCAGCTGCTCCGGCTTATCTCCCAGTTCCTTTTTACAAAATGCATCTAAGAATGCAAGGTGTTTCCGTTTATCCCGCAGAACCTCATGTTCTCGCTGACCGTGGATCTGGATCAGATGTGATGTCAGTTCCTTTAAAAACGATACTGATACCGTCTCCGCGTTGACCCTGCAGACATTACGTCCGCCGGCAGTGATCTTTCTTGTCAGGATCAGCTCATCTTCAACCGGGATCTCGTGTTCTTCCAGAAGACCGGCTGCCGCCTCCGGGATCGCATCAAAGGTGAGCTCCACCAGCACATCCTCTTTTGCGTCGCCAAACAGCTCCTTATGTGCGCGCTCGCCCATCGCAAGGCCGACCGACCCCATCAGGAGCGATTTGCCTGCACCGGTCTCGCCGGTCAGGATATTCAGTCCTTCTTTCGTCTCTACTTCGGTTTCTCTGATCAATGCCAGATTTTTAACCCGTAAACTCCGTAACACGTCCTACCTCTTTTCCGCTCTCTCTATCAGACAGATCCGCATCCGGAAATCTCATCCTTCTTTGATCACTTTGTTTAACTGCCGCAAAAGATCCTGCGCGTCTTCATTTGTTTTGACCGCGCACATGATCGTATCATCCCCTGCAATACTTCCGACGATCTGCGGCCAGCCCATCTCATCAAGCGCAGCCGCTACAGCCATTGCCATACCTGAGACCGTTTTGATCACCAGAATGTTCTGGGCAGTATCCAGGCGTATCGCACCTTCTCTGAAAATCCGGTGAAACTTATCAAGCATCACCGATTTTTCTTCCCTAATCTGGGTATATTTCTGTTTCCCGCCTGCCGTTGCCACTTTGGTCAGCTTCAGCTCACGGATATCTCTTGAGACCGTTGCCTGTGTCGTTTTCACGCCCTCTTCATTGAGGCATGCGCAAAGCTCTTCCTGCGTCTCAATATCTCTTTTTTCAATGATCTCTAATATCTTCAAATGACGGTTGACTTTCATCTTTACCGATAACCTTTCATTTTTTTACTAAGGATCTGTAAGAAGCTGATGTCATCGAGCTTCAGTATTTTGACACTTTCCTCTGCCCTGGAGATCCGTATGCTGTCACCGATCCCCATCTGGAGAAAGGAATCCCCATCATAGGTCACATCCGCTGTCTCATCGCATTCCGGCCTTCGCTCTGCAAGTGTAATGTCAATCCTTGCGTCCGCATCAATCACGATCGTACGTGCATTTAAGCCGTGCGGGCTGATCGGTGTGATCAGAAACATATGTGCTTTCGGATCGACGATCGGGCCGCCGACAGACAGATTGTACCCTGTCGATCCCGTCGGCGCTGCCACAATGATACCGTCCGCATCATATTCATACAAAAACTTCCCGTTGACCGCTACCGAAAGCCTGACAATCTGCGTCTTGCCGGAACGATGAATGACAATATCATTCAACGCATGGATCGTATCCGGGCATGCATCGCTGCTTCCGGCCAGCATCATGCGGTTTTCCGTTCCGCATTCCCCCTTCATGATCCTGTCAACGGCCTGCAGCACGGTCCCGCGCTCCAGCTCACAGAGGTAACCCAGTGTTCCGAGGTTTACTCCGATCAGAGGGATCCCGTATGGTGCAAGATTCCTGGACGCCCTTACCAGTGTGCCGTCGCCTCCGATGACCATCGCGCAGTCATAGTGCTTTTCCGGAATCCCGGCCTTCACGATGTTTTCCGCATCATGCGCCGCATCCTCGCTGATGAAATAATCACACTCACCGCCTGCCGAATAAATATAATTATGGATCCCTTTTGTCAGGACCAGCTCCGGGTCTTTGTTTTTATTTACTACAAGCAAAATCCGCTTCATTTGTCCAATTCCTCGTGTGCCCGCTTGACAATCTCTGAAATCATCTTAAGGTCTGCCGTCTCGTCCGCCTGCAGGTTCTGCGCAGCATTCCGGATCCACAGCAGATACTCGATGTTTCCTTCCGGTCCTTTCACCGGTGAATAATCGAGCCCTTTGATCAGAAAGTCTGCCTCCAACGCAAAGGATACGATCGTTTCGATCACTTCCCGATGCACGGCCGGATCTCTGACAACGCCCTTTTTCCCGACTTTTTCACGCCCTGCCTCAAACTGCGGCTTGATCAGACAGACCATGTCCGCATCGTCTGAAAGCAGCAGCTTTACGGGCGGAAGAACCTTTGTCAATGAAATAAATGATACATCCACACTTGCAAATGAAATCGGATCATCGATCTGGTCCGGTGTAACGTATCGGATATTGGTCTTCTCCATGCAGACAACCCGCGGATCCTGCCTGAGCTGATATGCAAACTGACCGTATCCGACGTCGACTGCATATACTTTTGCCGCTCCGTTTTGCAGCATGCAGTCCGTGAATCCGCCTGTAGAAGCACCGATATCCATACAGACACGTCCGTCCGGTGATACCGGGAATACAGAAAGTGCCTTCTCCAGCTTAAGCCCGCCTCTGCTGACATATTTTAACTTATTCCCGCGCACCTCGATTTTTGCCGTGTCCGAAAAGGTGCTTCCCGGTTTGTCTTCCCTTTGATTCTCTACAAAAACATCTCCCGCCATGATCAATGCTTTTGCTTTTTCTCTGGAAGGTGCCAGTCCGTTTTTCACCAGCAGTACATCCAGTCGTTCTTTCATTTATCTGCTCCCATCTTTTGATGTAATCTTTTGATATTCCTCACGGACTTTTGCCGCAACGCTTTCGGCATCCATTCCGAGCCGTTTGTGGAGCTCATCCACACTGCCATGCGGAACAAAGCAGTCATCGATTCCGATCTTTAATACCGGAAGCGCACAGCCGATATGATCCAGGCAGTACAGAACCGCATCCCCGAGTCCGCCCCTGCGGATGTTGTCTTCCATTGTCACAAAAAGCTTTGTCTTTCGGGAGAGTGATTCGATCATCTCCTGATCAAGCGGCTTGATGAACCGGATATTAAGCAGCGTCGGATCGTATCCGTCTTCTCTTAAAAGCGCGCATGCTTTCTCAGCCTCCTTAAGCATCGTGCCTTCCGCAACCAGTGTAATCTCTTTTCCTTCACACAACAGTTCACTTTTACCGTACTCGATCGGTGCTCTGTGTTCTTTGAACCCGTCATATGCACTTCCTCTCGGGTAGCGGATCGCGATCGGACCATCCTCATACTGCACCGCAAAGCGCAGCATATCTGCAAGCTCCCATGCGTTTTTGGGCGAGAGCACGGTCATTCCGGGCATGGCAGAAAGATAGCTTAAGTCAAAGATACCCTGATGTGTCTCTCCGTCCGCACCGACCAGACCGGCCCGGTCGATCGCAAAGACAACCGGCAGTTTCTGCAGACATACATCCGTGATCAGTTCATCAATTCCTCTCTGTAAAAAGGACGAATAAACCGCAAACACCGGCTTCATCCCCGCACTCGCAAGTCCTGCCGCAAAGGTCACCGCATGCCCCTCCGCGATCCCGACGTCAAAAAAGCGCTCCGGGAACTGCTTCGAGAACGGCAGCAGCCCTGTTCCGTCCGCCATTGCAGCCGTAATCGCTACGACGCGCGGATCTTTTTTTGCAATGTTGCAGAGAACAGTTGAAAAGACATTGGTGTAATCCACCTTTGTCTTCGGCTTAACCGGCATGCCATCCTCCAGGCGGAACGGCCCCGTACCGTGGAAACGGGACGGATTGTTCTCAGCGTGCCGGTAGCCCTTGCCTTTTTTGGTGTTGACGTGAACGACCACGGGTCCCTTCACCTTTTTCGCCGCGGAAAGCACCCGCATCAGGTCAGAAAGATTATGCCCATTCACGGGGCCAAGATAAGTAACCCCCATATTTTCAAAGATCATGCCCGGGATCAGCAGCTGCTTTAAGCTGTTTTTCGTCCGCCGGATCTTTCGGGTCATATGCTCTCCGTTTGGCATTTTCTCAAGAGAGTGATGTACACCCGACTTCAACCCCTGGTAACGGTCAGCCATACGGATCGATGCCAGATGTGACGAAAAACCGCCGACATTTTTGGAAATCGACATTTCATTATCATTCAGGACAATGATAAAGTTTGACTTCAGCTGTGTCGCATTATTCAGCGCCTCATAGGCCAGACCACCCGTAAACGAACCGTCTCCGATCACGGAAACAACGGTATAATCTTCGCCCCGAAGATCCCTGGCCTGCGCGATCCCAAGTCCTGCCGAGATCGATGTGGAACTGTGCCCCGTATCAAAACAGTCACAGTCGCTTTCCTCCCGCTTCGGAAAACCCGACAGTCCGTCGATCTGACGCAGCGTATCAAACGCATCCTTTCTGCCTGTCAGGATCTTATGAACATAGGACTGGTGTCCGACATCCCAGACCAGCTTATCCTTAGGGAAATCAAGCATCCGGTGCAGGGCGATCGTCAGCTCTACCGCACCGAGATTCGATGCAAGATGCCCGCCGGTCTTTGAAACATGCAGGAGTAAAAACTGCCTGATCTCTGCAGGAAGCTGCTCAAGCTCTTCTACCGACAGCTTTTTTATATCATTTGGCTTGTTGATTTTATCAAGTATATTCATAATTTTATTTTGCACAGTATGCCAAAAGCCGTGCTTCTCCTAATAATCTCTTTCGATCAGAAATCTTAAAAGCTCCATCAGGAATGGATTTTCATGCGGTATGTCGGAAAGGATCTGCATTGCCTGTTCCGACAGGTCTTTCACATCCTGTTTTGCCTTCTCAAGGCCGACCATGGAAACATAGGTCATATGATCATTTTTTTCATCGCTTCCGACCGGCTTGCCGAGTTTTTCCTCATCCCCGATCACATCCAGAATATCATCCCGGATCTGGAAGGCGAGACCGATATCACCGGCCGCAATCTCGATCCGTCTTGCTGTCGCTTCATCCGTGCCGCCAATGATCGCGCCACAGACCATGGACGCTTCGATCAGTGCACTTGTCTTATTGCGGTGGATAAACTCAAGCGTATCCAGATCAAGCTGTTTGCCCTCGTTTTCGACATCCACGGTCTGACCGCCGATCATACCGTGCACGCCTGCTTTTTTTGCCAGGACACGGAGTGCGTAAAGTCCTCTGTCCATCTCGCGCGCAGCAATTCCACCCTCGATCGCGATTTCAAAAGCCATGTTCAAAAGACCGTCGCCTGCAAGGACTGCAATGTCCTCACCATATTCTACCCAGGTCGTCTTTTTCCCGCGGCGGTATTCATCATTGTCCATCGCCGGCAGATCATCATGGATCAGCGAATAGGTATGGATCATCTCAATCGCTGCCATAAAGTTTTTGATCGCCGGATCCGTCCCGCCGAACAAACGATAGGTCTCAAGCATCAGCATCGGCCGCAGACGCTTTCCGCCAGCCAGAAAGCTGTAATTCATCGCGGAATACAGCGTCTTTAAGCGTCCCTCTTCTTTGGGAAGAAAATCCTTAATGATTCCCTCTACTTCTTCTGTATGCTGTTGCAAACTTGTCAGAAAATCCGTACTCATGATTCTTCTCCGTCAAACGCCGTCAGTTCGCCTTCTTTTGAAAGCATCAACATCTTCTTCTCAATCTGGTCCAGCAGTACATTGCACTGTCTGATATCCTTCATTCCGGTCTCATACAGTGTAAAGGACTCTTCCAGTGTCACCTCCGGATCCTGCATCTTTACAAGGATCTCATCCAGTTCCGTAAAAATCGTCTCCAGCGGGCGTTCATTGGCACCATTTGCTTCCATGTTCATCGCTTCATTCTTTTCCATCATTAACATCCTTTCGGGTGATCGCTTTTACCTCTGTCAAAATATCTCCGTCCGAGAGCCGGGCCTTCAGCTGATCGCCGGGGGAAACCTGCTCTACGGAGCGGACACCGGATCCATCCTCTGCTTCCAGATAACCATATCCGGCGCTCAGTTTCTTCAGCGGAGAAGCGGCATCCAGTCTTGATGCATACAGCTCCATCCGGTGCTGCTTTTCCAAAAACCGCCGCTGCATCAACTCCGGCAAAAAATGCGCCTTCTGTTCCAGATCGTTCCGATAGCGGATGGTCCTTTTTTCCAGTATTCCATACAGCCTGTCCTGCAATTCTGCCAGATACTGTCTGCGGTTTAAAAGCTGATACGAGGGGCTCTGTACCTTAAGCT
This sequence comes from uncultured Lachnospiraceae bacterium, assembly GCA_902797015.1. Classification (GTDB taxonomy): domain Bacteria; phylum Bacillota; class Clostridia; order Lachnospirales; family Lachnospiraceae; genus SY8519. Next base: position 9,931 of record CADBRG010000193.1, on the reverse strand, counting down.
GCGCCTCCCGTCTTTTCACCTGCTCGCGCAATTGCCTGGTCATATGCTCCATCTGCCGGTGCATACTAAACTTTGCCTGTTCCAGACGGTTTAAGATCTCTCTGATGTCCGGCACCACAAGCTCTGCGGCAGCCGATGGTGTCGGCGCCCGCAGGTCCGCCACATAATCCGCGATCGTCGTATCTGTCTCATGTCCGACCGCAGATACGATCGGGACAGTACAGTCAAAGATCTGTCTCGCCAGGATCTCCTCATTAAACGCCCAGAGATCCTCCAGGGATCCGCCGCCGCGTCCGATGATGATCACATCCACGCCAAACGCCTCCAGCGCCCGGATGCCGCGTGCGACGGATTCTGCAGCGCCCTCTCCCTGCACCTGCGCGGGATACAGGATCATCTGCACATATGGATTTCGTCTCGATGAAATGTTCTGAATGTCACGGATCGCCGCCCCCGTCGGTGCGGTTACGACACCCACTGTCTTCGGAAAGCGGGGAATTTGCTGCTTATACTCATTTGCAAACATCCCCATCTCTTCCAGTTCTTTTTTCAGCGCCTCAAAACGCTGATACAAAAGACCAGCTCCGGCCAGCGTGATCTCTCTTGCATAAAGCTGATACTGTCCGGTCTTTTCATAGACACGAACGGAACCGGTGACCATCACCTCGTCCCCGTCCTTCACCGACTGCGGCAGACCGTTTCTCGCATCCCCCGCAAACATGACAGCAGAAATTACACCCGTTTTATCTTTTAGCGAAAAAAAGATATGTCCGGATGTATGTCTCTTCCAGTTAGAGATTTCTCCCTGTACACAAAGGTTTCTCAAAAGAAAATCCTGCGCGAACATGTTGTGAATATACTGATTCACCTGTCCGACAGTGTATACGTTCTTTTTCATGCAAATTTCGCCAGAATCCCGTTCACAAAGCCCGGTGATTCCTTCCCGCCATATCGTTTGGCAAGCTCTACCGCTTCATTGATCGCGATTGCCGGAGAGATCGTCTCGTCATACTTGATCTCATATACGGCAAGGCGGATCAGCGCCAGCTCGGCCTTCCCCATACGGGTGGTCTTCCATTTCTGGGCAGCCTCATTGACCGCCGCATCGATCTCCTCGCAATGATCTGCGATCTGAGCCACACGGTCATGGATAAAGGTCTCGTCTTCTTCCTTCAGGTCCGGGATTTCCTCCAGCGCAAGGCGAATCTGATTCTCAACTTCTTCCCTCGGATGGAACTCAAGCCCGAACAGGATCTTAAACACTTCTTCTCTGCATTGTCTGCGATTCATGTTTTTTTCTCCAAGTAGTGAAAAAGGCGCCGAAAGACGGCGCCTTCATGTGCATTGTTATTTCTCTGTCTTCATATCCACATCAGCAATACGAATATTGACTGCGGCCACTTCCAGTCCCGTCATGTTCTCCACTGCTGTCTTGACTTTTCTCTGTACAGCTGCAGAAACTTCCGGAAGCGAATAACCGTAGGCGATATTTAACGCCATCAAAACCACAACCGCATTATCCTGTGTCTCGATGCGCACGCCTCTCGAAAGGCTCTTCATTCCGAGTCTGCTGATGATATCTTTTGTAATATTGCCCGCCATAGAAGCAACACCGTCCACTTCTGTCGCCGACAATCCGGCAATGATCGCGATCACTTCATCCGTAACCTGAACATGACCGGTCTCGCTTTCTCTGATTTTAAAACTGCGTCTGTCTTCCGCCATAACTTCCTCCATAATAACGGTAATCATTTGCCGCGGACCAATTGTCTTTGGCAGTCATCTTAGTATACCAAAAATAATCCCCGCGGACAAGTGAACAGCCTAACTTTAAAAAACGTTTATAAAAGATTTTATCCGTCAAATAAACAAAAACAGCAGCCACACAGATCGTGCAGCTGCTGCTTTCCTGGGCCGACTGGATTCGAACCAGCGAATGCAGGAGTCAAAGTCCTGTGCCTTACCGCTTGGCGACGGCCCATTGTAGTACAATAGCCTCTTGAAACCACAGTTCCAAGGGGCTATCGGAAGGTGGATAAAGGGATTCGAACCCTTGGCCTCCAGAGCCACAATCTGGCGCGCTAACCAACTGCGCTATACCCACCATATATTATTTCGAAAGCTTTGCAGCGTGTCCGCTGTCTGCTTCCGTAACGTGTCCGGAGGGATTCGAACCCCCGACCCACGGCTTAGAAGGCCGTTGCTCTATCCAGCTGAGCTACGGACACAAATTGATATAACGAAAGCGGGTGATGGGAATCGAACCCACGTATCCAGCTTGGAAGGCTGGTGTTCTACCATTGAACTACACCCGCACGCGACTTTATAGATTTTACGGTACTTTCTAAGAGTTGTCAAGCCTTTTTCCCGATTTAATAAAGTCCTGTCAGAATCGGGGTGACAGGATTCGAACCTGCGGCCTCCTGGTCCCAAACCAGGCGCTCTAGCCAAACTGAGCCACACCCCGTGCTTTTCGCGCAAACGTTATTATATGTTAACGAGCAAGGCTTGTCAACTTTTCTTTTATCATTCTGAGCGCATTTCCTCTATGACTTCTTGCATTCTTTTCTTCCGGAGAAAGCTCAGCTGTCGAGCAGTTCTTATCTTCCACATAAAAGATCGGATCATAGCCAAAACCATTTTCTCCTGCCGGCTTATCACCGATGTACCCTTCAATCGTACCACGTACGACGATCGGCTCTCTGTCAGAAAACGCTGCCGCGATCGCACAGACAAAACGGGCCGTGCGCTTTTCTCTCGGCACACCCGCAAGCCGGTCAAGCAGCATCTGGTTCTTAATGTCATAGGAGGTGTCTTCTCCGCCGTAACGGGAAGAATAGATGCCTGGCTCTTTGTTTAAATAATCAATCTCCAGACCGGAATCATCCGCCAGGACGATCGCGTCAGACCACCCATGCTCTCCTGCGTCTGCTTTATGTTCTTTGATGTAGGCTGCAACTGCCTCTGCCTTGATCGTGGCATTTTCCTCAAATGTCGTGCCGGTCTCGTCAATATCAATATCGATCCCCGCCTCCTTCATGGAAAGAACCTCCCAGGATGGATCATCTAGGATCTGACGGATCTCGATCATCTTATGTGCATTGCCTGTTGCAAAAATGATTTTTGGCATCTGTATTATCCCTTTCTGTTTCGTTCCGGCTTCGGGCCGGGGAACTGGTAAAAGTCTGTCCGGAGCATTCCGTTATAAATCTTTCGTTTCTTCTGCGCTTTTTTCCCGATCATGCGTTCCGCCTGCTCATAGGATGTGATCAGATAGGCAGACCAGGTCGGCATATCCAGAAGTGCCTTCCCGAAATCACGGTAAACGTTTGCCAGCGCTTCTTTTGCATCATCCCCGTCATCTGCCGTATGCATCAGCCGCTCTCCGTAGGGCGGATTGGTTACGATAAACCCGTATTCCTCGTCCCGGTGTATCTTTGCCGCCGGCTTCTTTTCAAACCGGATCAGGTGTCCGACACCTGCGCGCTTTGCGTTTTCCTTTGCAACAGACAGGATCTTCCCATCAATATCCGATCCGATGATCAGGCCTTTTCCTGCCTCTGTCTCTTCTGCAAGCTCACGCGCTTCATCATAGCTGTCTTTCCAGACCTGCGCCGGGATCAGCTGTTCCCATTCACAGGACGTAAACTCGCGGTTTAACCCGGGCGCGATCCCTGCCGCCATCATTGCCGCTTCGATCACAAATGTCCCGCTTCCGCAAAACGGATCCAGAAGCATGCGGCCCGGCCGCCACGGTGTCAGCATAAGAAGTGCCGCCGCCAGTGTTTCCTCGATCGGTGCTTTTCCCGTCTTTAAGCGGTAACCACGTCGGTGCAGCGACTCTCCGGATGTATCCAGCCCTACCGTCACCTGATCCTTATACAGGAAAATGCGCAGCGGATAAGAGGCTCCCGTCTCCGGCAGATGCTCCAGACCGTATGCCTGACACATACGCTTTGCCACTGCTTTTTTTACGATCGACTGAATATCTCTCGTACTGAACAGCTTACTTTTCACGGAAGTCGCCTTTGCCACATTGCAGACAGCATCCGCCGGCAGAAATCCCTCCCAGGGGATTTTTCTGACCTCTTCAAACAATTCATCAAACGTTTCCGCATGGAATTCTCCCAGATTTAAGAGGATTCGCTGCGGTGTCCGAAGATGGATGTTCGCCCTGCAGATGCTCTCCGCATCGCCGGCAAAAAACACCCTGCCGTCTTCGACACGTGTTGTATCGTATCCCAGATCATATATTTCCCGCTTCAGGACGGATTCCAGCCCAAAATGGCATGGGGCGATCAATTCAAACTGCTGCATTCTGTTATTCTCCGCAAGCCGGGTCCTCTTCGAGGATCTCCCGGATCAGCACGCGTTCATCCATCGGATATTTCTTTCCGCAGATTTCCTGATAGTCTTCATGCCCCTTTCCGGCCAGCACAATGACATCACCTTCCTGTGCATGTTTCATGCAATAATGGATTGCTTCTTTTCTGTCTGTGATCCGCACGAATTCGCCCGGTCCCTTTTCAACCGTAGATACGATATCATCAATGATCGCTTCCGGATCTTCATTTCTCGGATTATCAGAGGTTACAACGGTCAGATCAGCAAGACGGGAAGAAACCTCACCCATCTCATAGCGGCGTACCTTGGAACGGTTGCCGCCACAGCCGAACATGCAGACAAGACGCTTCGGATGATACTCACGAAGGGTTGTCAGAAGGCTCTCTAACGCCATCGCATTGTGCGCGTAATCGATCATCAGTGTATAACGGTCAGATACCGGAACGAGCTCCACGCGTCCCTTGACCTTTACTTCTGACAGCGCTTTCTGAATGATCTCCGGCGCCACATTAAAGTGGTTGCAGATCGCGATCGCGGTCAGAGAATTGTACACGCTGAAGCGTCCCGGGATATCAATCTCAACCGGGAAATTGGTCTTTCCGCAAACCTCATAACGGATTCCGAGGAAGCCAGGCTTCTTCTCCAGATGCAGATCCTTTGCATAATAATCCGCATCCTCACGCATGCCAAACAACTCTACTTCACAGGTGTGGCCTTTTAAGATCTGCTCAAGATGTGAATCATCACCATTCAGGATTCCCACCTTGCATCTCTGGAACAAAACACTCTTCCAATGGATATAATCATCCATATCCTTATGCTCATTCGGTCCGATATGATCCTTTTCCAGATTTGTGAAAATACCGTAATCAAACGTAAATCCTGCCACACGATCCATCATCAGACCCTGGGATGATACTTCCATGACGACACATTTCAAGCCCGCATCCACCATTTTCGCGAAGCTCTCCTGAACGATATAGGATTCCGGCGTCGTATTTCCTGCCGGTGTACATGTATCCCCAATGATCGTCTCGATCGTTCCGATCAGTCCGGTCGGATAACCTGCACTCTCTAAGATCGAACGGACCATATAAGTCGTCGTGGTCTTGCCTTTTGTACCGGTAATACCGATCGTCGTCAGTTTTTCTGCCGGGTGTCCGAAATAGGCAGCAGACATTTCAGCCAGAGCCAGTCTTGCGTTTTTCACCAGGATCTGAGTAACATCAGGAATCGGCAGCTGTCTTTCTACGATCAGCGCTGCCGCACCCTTTTCCACGACATCCGGCGCGAAATCGTGTGCGTCTCTCACGGTTCCCGGAATACATACAAAAACAGACCCCTTCTCTGCCTTCCGCGAGTCATAGACAAGCGTCGTGATCTCAGTATTCACATCACCCTGCAGGCAGGTATATTCCATTCTTTCCAGCAAATCAATCAGTTTCATATTTTCCCTCCGTTTTAGATATTAATCTCGCCCTCAAATACGGTGGTCGCCGGTCCTGTCATGATCATCGTATGGCGTTCTCTGTCATAGCGGATCTTTAAATCTCCGCCCAGAAGATGTACCAAAACCTCATCTTCAGTCAGCTTGTTCAAAATGCATGCATACACACATGCGCAGGTACCGGTGCCGCAGGCAAGCGTCTCGCCGGAGCCTCTCTCCCAAACACGCATGGAGACCGTACTGCGGTCGATCACATGCACAAACTCTGTGTTCACCCTGTCCGGGAACATCTCATGATTTTCAAACTTCGGCCCGATCGTTGCAAGATCCAGACCGTCAGTATCATCAACGAAAACAACCGCATGCGGGTTACCCATCGAAACACAGGTGATCCGGTATTCCTCCCCTTCTACCTGAATCGGTTCGTCGATCACCGCGACCATACCCGCCGGTGCTTTTACCGGGATGCGCTCCGGCTCCAGGATCGGCGCGCCCATGTCAACCGTCACTTCCTCCACGAATCCGTCTTTTACCTTCAGATCCAGTGTCTTGATCCCGGCCTTCGTCTCAACCGTGATCCTTGTCTTGTCCGTAAGACGATGGTCATAGACAAATTTCGCCACGCATCGGATTCCATTTCCGCACATGCTGCCTTCAGATCCGTCCAGATTATACATCGCCATCCGGAAATCTGCCTTATCAGACGGATGGATCAGAATCATTCCATCAGATCCGATCCCGAAATGTCTGTCACTGACAAAACGGCTGACTGCTGCAGGATCATCGATTGTTTCCTCAAAGCAGTTTACATATACATAATCGTTTCCACATCCGTGCATTTTTGTAAATTTCATAAAGACTCTCTCTTTCACAATAAAACCATTTAAATACAATATCTTATTGTAACTATTTTGGAAAACTGCGTCAACACCCGTGCCAAAACCTGTCTATCTATGCTATGATAAACTGATATTACAAAAAGGAGTATCGCTTTGCATTATATCAAAGACTGGTTTTTGGGAATTAAACATTCGGCCAAAGGCGCCATTGCGCCGACGATCGTAGCGGCACTGATCTTTCTGATCACCTACCGCTTTTTTGGCGTGGAAAATTCCATGATCGCGCCGTTTGCCACATTATCATACATGCGGTTTACCCGCTTAAACCACAACTTAGACTGCATGTTCAAGCATGTCATGATCTATATGATCATGGCGGTCCTGGCATTCATCGCCTGCATCAATCTGCCGCTTTGCATCATCGTAAATGCACTGGGGCTTTTCTGGATCGCCTATCTTCTGATCGATGAATATCAGCCGAATAACTACTTTGCCTCCGGTATGGCGCTTATGTTTTTCCAGCTTGCACCAACTGAAGGCCTGTCAGGACTTGGCATGCGAATCGGTGCTCTCGCGGTTTCCTTCGTGGTTATTTTCCTGTTTGTCGTGATTCCGATGGTTTTGGGATTTGGCAAAAAGAAGGAAACTCTTTCCGATATGATCTCACGCGGTTTTGAAAACTGCAAAAAGCAGCTCGCCATGGCCGAAGCAGATATTGCCAAAGGCATTTTGACACCGGAAGATGTTTCCGCAAGACAGGCCCTGCGCGATGAGCTCGACCGGATCAACCAGCAATGCAGCATGGAAATCTATGCCTATAACCGCTCAGCGATCCTGCCGCGCGGAAAGACCAGCTGGTACTGCCGCTTCATTCTGGTCTTCCAAGTCTTAAACTATCTCCTGATCACACAGGACAGACCCGGACATGTCGAGGAAGCACGCTCTCTGCTGGATCTTTTTGAAGAAATGTTCCGGACCGAAAAGCCAAAAGCCGATTATAAAAAGCTTCGCGTGCGCGTCAACAAACCGGATATCAGAAACTTCCGCTTTCGGTTTGCCCTGCGCCTCGTACTGATCGTAACCCCCTGTATCGCTTTTGCATACCAGTCAGGATTCGACAATGCTTACTGGCTTGTCATCTCCGTCTTTTTCATGATGATCCCGTATTCCGACGAAACCGGCTCACGGGTAAAACAGCGTGTTACGGGTACGATCTGCGGTCTTGTCATCTGCTTTGTCCTCTTCACGATCTTCCCGGGCTTTTCCGCTCATGTCGTGATCATGATGATCGCAAACTTTTTGATCTATTCCGCGAGCGGCTACGGCGCGATGGTTTCCTACATCACCTGCTCTGCCCTTGCGGTACAGACAGTGGATATCCTGCTTTTACCCGTCCTTGGCGAACGACTTCTTTACACCCTGATCGGCGCCGCAATCGCACTTTTGGCGAATCGTTTTGTCTTCCCGATCCGTGCCAGAAAACAAATGGACTTCCTCGAAGAGATGCTTGGCCGCATCCGCTATAAGCTCGGCCTCTTCTCACCCGAAGATCCCGATGCCGATCCCGACCGCATCGTCTATCTGATGCAGCCCGGCGGCTTTGTCAAAAAAGAAAAAGCCAGCCGCCTGGATGAGGAATGTATCCGTCACCAGGTCGACCAGCTGATCATTAAGTCTTATTTGATTTCTTACAGACTGAAAACGTTAAACGCTACGCTGCCGCCCGAGCAGCAGATCAAAGATCTAGAAGCCCGCAAGCATCGCTACATGATCTTCATGGCATCGCTCTTGCGCCGGCAGTTCCGCAACGCTTAACCTTTTAATCATTCTCCTGCGCCGTCATAAAGCGGCGCAGTCTTTTTGTCAGTTCTAAAAGCACCTTATCCGATGCTGCGAAGGAAAACCGTACAAATGTGCCGCCTTCTTCTCCATATGCATCTCCCGGGACACCTGCGATCTTTGCTTCGTCGAGCAGGCGCTCAGCAAATGCAGCACTGTCTTCTTCTACATCAAACCGGATCCAGGCATAAAATGCGCCTTCCGGTGTAAACAGATGCAGCCCCGGCACATCGCTTAGTTCTCTTAATAACAGCTCCCTGCGTCTGCTGTATGCCTTTCGCATCTCTTCTGTCTCTTCCCTGCAATCAAGTGCGACCAGGGCTCCTCTCTGCAGGAATCCGCTGACACAGCTTAAGGTATGCTGGAACAGCTTCTGAATTACAGTCATCGCCTTACTCTTACACATCAGATAACCGATCCGCCAGCCGGTCATGGCCGAGGATTTCGAAAAACCGTTGACCACGATCACACGATCCGCCAGCTCCGGGTCTGCCGCGAGACTCTCTGCCTGATATGATTCATAAACGATGCTCTCATAGATCTCGTCCGAAAGCACATAGACATCCGGATGCGCCAAAAGAAACGCCTTGATCTCTGCAAGGTCTTCTTTGGAAAAGACTTTTCCGGTCGGATTATTCGGCGAATTTAAGATCAGAAGTTTTGTCCGGTCACTTGCTGCCGCTTCGAGCTGTTCACGATGCACCCGATACGCATCTTTGTGATCAAGATGCACTGCTACCGGCATACCGCCTGAAGCCTGCACGATGGAAGGATAAGACACCCAGCCCGGCGTCAGCCAGATCGCTTCATCGCCCGGATTGATCAGTGCACGCACTGTCAGATAAACGGCATACTTTCCGCCCGGTGTGATCAGGATATCATCTGCCGTACATGCGATGCCATTGTCCTCTAAAAGCTTTTCAGAGATCCGTTTTCTAAGATCCGCATTTCCGCGAAAATCCGAGTAATGGGTATCCCCTTCCCGAAGTGCTTTTGCCACCTCCTGACAGATTTTCTCAGGCGTTGCAAAATCAGGTTCCCCGCCGCTTAAATTGATCACGGAAGGATCTGACTTTTGCATCTCTTTTGCCTTAGCCATCAGTGTGACAGAACGCGAAGGCTCAATCTCAGAAATGATCCGATTGTATTGGTCCATGTTACTTCTCCTTTTTATCTATAAAGAGCCATGCCGCCATGTTCGAGAACTATATTCTCTCATTGCCAATAACGCAAAAACAGCGTTCTCAATCGAGAACGCTGCATGAATCAATAGCGAGAGGGGGATTTGAACCCTCGACACCACGGGTATGAACCGTGTGCTCTAGCCAACTGAGCTATCTCGCCATAATGGAACCTACAGGGCTCGAACCTGTGACCCTCTGCTTGTAAGGCAGATGCTCTCCCAGCTGAGCTAAGATTCCATTCGCTTACGCGACTTTGCAATTATACAATCATTCTGCAG
>CADBRG010000192.1 GCA_902797015.1 uncultured Lachnospiraceae bacterium | reverse complement strand
GCCACAAAAGGAATCTTTCCGGATTCCGCCATCGTGATCGTTCCTTTATTCGAAGCAATCCTGCTGCGCCGCCTTCCATCCGCCAAAATCTTGACCAGTGCCGTCATCACCCTGACGGGCATCGGCCTGATCGTACTTTGCGGCAACGGACATATGGGAATCGGCATCGGCGAAGTGCTTTGCATGATTGCCGCCCTGATGTATACCTTTGCGATCATCATCACGGACCGGCTGTCAAAAAAATACGAGCCCATGACACTCGGCATCTTATATGTCGGCGTCATCGGACTCGCAGGTATCATGGTTTCATTTTTTACAGAATCACCACATCTGCCTTCAAGCGGCAGCGGATGGATGCTTCTGCTCGGGCTGGCACTGCTCTGCTCGTGCTTTGGCTTTACCATGCAGCCGGTTGCGCAAAAGCCGCTCACCGCTGAGAAAGCCGGCATTATCTGCGCCTTAAATCCGCTCACGACAGCCATACTGGGATTCATCATCCTCGGCGATCCGTTTGGTCCGTTAAAAGTGCTCGGTGCCGTGCTGATCATTGGCGGGATCCTGCTGCCAAATATCCAGATAAATATTCCATCACGCACATCTGTACATCTTCAGCAATAGCTTTGGCTTTCTGGTTCCTGATGCCAATCTCTTTGGCAACCGCAAGGACATCCTCCATCCCGGGATCTCTTCCGTTTCCGTGGACTGTCGTCGCATGTTCTCCGCCGATCGAACTGCTATAGGTCAGGTCATATGCCGGAGAAAGGATCCATCTGTTTTGTTCATCCAAATATAACCAGGTAAAATTCCGGGAATGATCATCCCTGTTGTGTGCAAATACATTAAAACACATCAGACGATAAAGTTTTTCACATTCTGCCATGTCGTTTGTCAATTGCAGGGTCAAACGCATCAACAGATCATAATCCATATTCGGTATTCGATGCGATGTTTCTAAAAGGCCCGCTGCAGAAACCATATGGATCTTAATCTCTTTGCTTCCATCTTTCTTGCGATCAAATCTTCTGGTTCCAAAATATCCCGGACAGATTTCAGACGGAAACAATCGCACCTCTTCCATTTCAATACCGCATTCTTTCGCGCATAGTGCATATTCATATTCCTGCAGGCCAATCTCTTCCCGGTCTCCGGCCGAAGCAAACTTTATGATCCATTCTTCATCCCCGATCCGTGTTAAAATCTTCGGTCTTGCTCCGCCTGACGACCCACCAAGCAAAAAAAGATGATCCAGGTCATCGGTGTATTCCGTTCTTAAAAGCGTCTGACAGGCTACGGCTGTTTCATCCAGGGTTTTATCCGACAACCGCTCTCCCAGATGCCATTCCGGCCGGTAGCAAAGCGCTCCCATCCCCGTATCGCCCACGATTGCCAACCGATCCAGGTTTCCTGCTGCTAAAGGATTATACCCCTCCCGTCTCATCAGCCGGTCAACCAAAAGCCTGCCCCATCCATCCGGAAGGCTGTCAGCAAAGACACCGTGCAGCCCGTCTAGCGGTTCCATTTTGGGCATGAAAAGTCTCTTCTCCAAAGGCAGCGAAAACGGGCTGATGGGAAACCCATCAGCCAGCCAATCCTTATGATATTCAAATGCCGCAAACCGGTTTTGATATAACGCCAATGTCCCAACCAAACGCTCATGGTACAAAACAGATAACTGCTTAACCCTGTCCACGAATAACCTCCTCTATGGATAATGGCGGAATCTCTGAAAACAAAGCTGACAGCTCGTCTTCCGCCTCCAGAGCAATCGCCAGTTTTGTCAGGGAGCGAAGCGAGATCTCCCCCTCCTGTTCAAACCGCTTCAATGATCCCAGACTGACACCTGATTTTGCTGCCAGATCTTTTTGCGACAATCCTCTGCGCTTTCTGAGCAATGCCATTCGGTCTGCTATCCCTGTATTGATTTCTTTTGCTGTTTGTTTCTCTAACCTGATCATACTAATATATTAGCCCAAATATGCTAATATTGCAACTTTCAGCTAATATATTAGCCCTATCACATCCCACATCCCCGTACAACACGCCACGCCTCTGTCAGTCGCTCCAGACTCCAGGCCGCATTTGCCGGACTGGTAGAGGGCAGATAAAACGCTGGTCTGCCGCATACCGGTTCTATATACTTTTTATATAGCTTTTCAGCAGTCTTACCATTCACAAATATGTTTTGAATATCCGCCACTTCCAGAATTGTGTGCAGATCGTTCGCCGTCACATTTCTGATAGAGGAATCCGAGGAGCCCTGTATCTCGCAGGAATGGATCACATCCCATACCGCAATATGGTTGCGCAACAAAAACGCCTTCTTCTCTGGTATCGTCACCGGTACCTCATCCGCAAAGACTGCTGCCAGGACCTTCCAAAAGCGATTCTGCGGATGTCCGTAAAAGAAACCCTGCTCCCTGGACTTCACTGACGGAAAACTGCCGAGTATCAACATCTTTGAATTTTTATCATAGATTGGTTCGATCGGATGTATGATCATTTTCTAATATCCTCTTTTGATGATGCCCATGATCTCATCCAGATCAATCTGCAGATCACGCTCATATAATTCCACTCCCCGCGTCCCGGCAAGCGGCTGAATCTGCGGTGTACAGTCATGTGCAAAATCATACACCAGCAAATGTTCTTTGATCGGATCAATGATCCAGTATTCCCTGACCCCGGCCGCCTCATACTTTGCAGCCTTTTTGATATAATCTTTTGATGCAGTGGATGGCGAGATCACTTCTGCCACAAAATCCGGTGCGCCGAAAACATACTTCCCGTCTTCTGTAATCTTGTCGGGATCACACAGAATAAACAGATCCGGCAAAACCAGTGTATCAACATCCTGATCCAACTGGACACCCGTCGGTGACAGGAACGGTATGCATGGTCCATTTTTTTCTTTAATATAAGTATGAATCTGCAGAAATAACGACGCGATGATCTGCTGATGACGAACCATAGGCGGTGCCATATCATAAAACACCCCATCGATCAGCTCCATCTGAACACCCGCAGGAAGGTTTTCCAGATCCTGTATCGTATGGCCGCTCTTCTCCGCGGATGATGCACCATAAGCCGGCAGACTGTCCCGCAGCAACATATCCCGCTCGCTTGTTCCATACAAACGATAAGGCTCAGCACCGTTCTCCCGGTCCAGCGCACGGCTTAGCGCCTGTAAAGTAGCATATCGGGGGGCTTTCGTCTCTCCGCTTAGAATCTTATTAACCGTCCCCAGCGGAACACCGCTGTAATCTGATAACTGGGCATTCGAATAACCGAGCAATCTCTTTTTTTGTCTGATTTCATCTATCGTCATATCTTTCTGCCTTTCTTTAGCGTCCCAAATAATTACCGTATTTTTATATATTTACCGTTATTTTACCATTTCGTTTGTCCGTGGTCAACGAAATGTAACATTTTGAATTCCATCATTTGTCCATTCACCTATTTTTATTAATTGTTCAGGTGCATGGGTTGAAGTTCATATCTATATCTAGTACAATATCCATGTGGTTTTACCATAAATTGTTTTTTCAGGAGGGGAAACAAATGAGTATATTTAAAGGTGCAGGCGTGGCAATGGCCACACCGATGAAAGAAGACGGCAGTGTCAATTATGACACGCTTGAAAAACTTGTTGAGGACCAGATCGCAGGCGGAACCGACGCGATCATCTCTGTAGGTACATCCGGTGAGGCCCCCACACTTGAAGATGACGAACATCTTGAGGTCATCCGTTTCTGCGTAGAAAAAGCAGCCGGACGGATCCCGGTCATCGCAGGCACCGGTTCCAACAACACGGCACATGCCGTCATGATGTCAAAAGAAGCACAGAAACGCGGCGCTGACGGATGCCTTCTGGTAGCTCCTTACTACAACAAGGCTACCCAGCAGGGATTGATCGAAAGCTTTTCATTGATTGCCAATTCCATTGACATCCCGTGTATTCTGTACAACGTACCGTCCCGTACCGGATCAAACATCCTGCCGGATACGGCAGCTTATCTTGGCAAAAATGTCGAGAACATCGTTGCCATCAAAGAGGCTT
>CADBRG010000191.1 GCA_902797015.1 uncultured Lachnospiraceae bacterium | reverse complement strand
GGCAAGCTATAAACTCGAAAGTCTCAAAAACAATTATGAAAACAGGAAACGGGTGCTGGAAAGAATCATAGCGGAGGACGATGATGAACGCATCTCGCAGATGCGCCGCACTGAACTGGAAAACGCGACAGAAAAATATGAACAGAAGAAAGCCGAAATCGAAGCAAAAATCGGACGCGCAGACATACACACCACCCTGGTTGCCAACGGCATCATTACCGTGAAATAAGGAGCTTCCCGCATGAATATCGCAAACCGAATTCTCGACAATCAAGACCGTGACGGTATGCTGCGCCGCAGTCTGGAGCGCATTATCCAGCTTTACACAGACCGGTCCCATTTTGTCTATGAACTGCTGCAGAACGCCGAGGACGCCAAAGCAACACGCATCAAATTTATCCAATATGAAGACCGGCTTGTCGTCATGCATAACGGCGCCGCCTTCACGGTGCAAAACCTCCAGGGACTCTGCGATATCGGGCAATCCGACAAAATCAATGATCTGAACCAAATCGGTGAATTCGGCGTCGGGTTCAAATCCGTATTCAGCATCTGTGACAGGGTTCGGCTGTACAGCAATCCCCGGAAAGAAGAGATTAACGAGAACTGTGAACAGTTTGCCGTGGAAATCCAAGATTTTACCAGACCGGTCGCCATCGAATATGAGCCCATCCCGGAAGAATATTCAACAGTATTCGTATTCCCCTATAAAGTCGGCCTGACTTTTTCCGGATTCAACTCAATGGATGCCCTGAAAAAAGCCATCGCAGAACGCCTGAAGAATCTCGGAATCACTACGCTGCTTTTCATGCACAATCTTTCCATCATCGATTATGAGATCCTTTGTACGGGACATGCCAAAAATGGTCAATACATGCTGAAAAAGGAAAACCTGAATGCTTTCTGTTCCCGCATCTATGCCGTTGAAACAGAAAACAAAAAGCGCGACAACAATATTTCATTCCTCAAATTCTCAACCATCTTTGATGCCAGCAATCCAAACAGAACACTGGATATCGCATTCCAGATGACAGAAGACGACAACGGGAAGATCACCTTCCAGCCTGCTAAAAATCCTTATATCTCAGTCTACTTCCCCACTGAGACAGAAAGCAAACTGAAATTCATCGTACAAGGGCCTTTCCGAACCACACCCAACAGGAGCAGCGTCCCCTTTGACGATGATACAAACATGGCATTTGCCCAGGCACTCTCTAAGTTCCTACGGAGTATCATAACCACCATCAAAAGCTGGGGCTGGCTGGATCTAAGCTTTATCAAGATACTGCCACTTGATGAGGACGATTTCTGGTCTTACAACTTATTCGAGCCTTTCTATGAAGATGTCAAAAAAGCATTCCTTGAAGAAGCTCTGCTTCCGACAAAAGACGGGAAAAACTATGCAACTGTCGAAGAAGCCATGATATCCAGAAACAAAGAATTACCGGACCTCATCACCAACGAAGACATGACAAAACTTATCAACGACCAAGGGAAACACTACTGGCTTCCGACAACACTGACCGAAACCGGAACATACAGAGATGTATTTACTTATCTGACAACCAAACTTGGCGTCGAAGTCATCCGTCCGGAAGATCTCAGGCCTTATTTCAACAATAACACGAAATTTCTCAAGAACAAAGATAATTCCTGGATAGCGAAACTTTACCAGATATATGAACAGATTCCAAACGTATTTGGAGAGACCAATCCCCGGAACATCCTGGATGCTTGCATCGTCAAGACACAGTCAGGAAAAATCATTGCCCCCTATCGAAAAACAGCGGAAGGTTATCTGCCGAATGTTTTCCTGGCCAAGAAGGATTTACAGGTTCCGGGTATGGAATTTGTCGATTATGATCTATTCAACAGAAGCCAGTCTTTTTTTACAAAAGTACTGCATTTAACCTATCCGAATGAATATGAGCTTTTCAAGAAGGAATTACGCACCACCTACAAAGACATTTCAAATATTGACCTGATGCAGCATCTGAAAGACACAAAGAATATCATCCAGTATCTCAAAATTCCCGAATATTCTTCAGATCTTAAAGAATTCATAAAGAAGTACTATTATCTCAGATGTAAAAAAGCAGAAGGCATAACCTGGGTTCATCCCTTTGTACAAAATATTCTTTTTCCGGTTTCAGACAGCGGCATCGAGATTGAAAAGTATTATCATGCGCTCCCAGGATTCAGGGAAAACCTCTATATAGACTATGATTTTT
>CADBRG010000190.1 GCA_902797015.1 uncultured Lachnospiraceae bacterium | reverse complement strand
CGGGGAGATTGGGCCTCTTAACATCATCCCGATGTGTTCCGGCGCAACCGGTGCCATCTCCTGCTCAAAATATTTATAATAGCTAAGCTTTTTCTCTTCTTCTGTTACCGGGACAAGATTCTTTTTTTCCATCGTAACCTCCTTTTATGTATCCCCACTGACGGATCTTTAGAACTCGAAGCCGCTGATTTTTGCCAGCACTTCTTTTGCTTCTGCGATCACGCCATCGATAATCTCTGCAACCGTTTTCTGCTCTGTAATGAGCGCTGCGATCTGACCGGCCATAACGGCACCGTTTTCCATGTCGCCTTCTGCCATCGCTTTACGAAGGGAGCTCATGGAGATTTCCTGAACCTTCGGTCCGGATACGGCTCTGACATTTTCTGCTTCAATCTTTAACAGCTCATCGGAAAGCTTGTTCTTGATCTGTCTGCATGGCTCACCTGTGCACATTCCGGTGATAACGGTATCCATATCACCACAGTCAAGCACGGCCTGTTTAACATTCGGATGAACCGGTGCGTCTGTCGCTGCCATGAAGATCGTACCCATTTCCACGCCTTCTGCGCCAAGTGCGATCGCTGCCGCTGCGCCTCTGCCGTCAGCAATACCGCCGGATGCGATGACCGGTACGGAAACTGCATCTGCTGCCTGCGGTACAAGAACGGTTGTCGCTTCATAGGAAACATGTCCGCCGCCTTCCCAGCCTTTGAGCATAATCGCATCTGCGCCGGCTTCTTCTGCTGTAATAGC
Source organism: uncultured Lachnospiraceae bacterium (assembly GCA_902797015.1). Taxonomy (GTDB): domain Bacteria; phylum Bacillota; class Clostridia; order Lachnospirales; family Lachnospiraceae; genus SY8519. The sequence continues at coordinate 6,056 of CADBRG010000190.1, read as the reverse complement.
ATCTGCTACGGTTGAAGCCTTTACGACAACCTTGCAGCCGAGATCATGCCAGATCTTGAAATATTTCATCGCCAGATCTTTTTTCTCACAAAGATTGATATAGGTATCTGCGTAAATGACCGGCGGACGGAGATCTTCGATGATCCTTGTTGTCATCTCCAGATCACCGACATACATATCGACATTCATACCGAACGGTTTGTCTGTCAGCTCTTTTGTCGCAGCAACCTGCTCACGGATGAACGGTTCCGGTGCAAATGCAACACCCAGCACACCGAGGCCGCCTGCATTTGATGCTGCTGCTACAAGTGGTGCTGTAGAGATCCATGCCATCGGTCCCTGAATGATTGGTTTTTCGATTCCTAAAACTTCACATACACGGTTCATAAGATACCTCCTTGTTTTGATCACTTTTTCGTTGGTTTTATGTTATCACCGATCTCTCTGATCCGTTCTTCCAACAAAAAGAAATCGCAACACCCAATCAGGTGTTGCGAGTCATCCTGTTCTTTATTATTAGAATTCTTACGATCCCTAGAGTTCCTTACTCCCCATCATTTGCGCAATATTCTTTGCCTTTACGGTATATTTGGGATCCTTCCATGCGACCACGACCTCTGCCCCTTCCGTATCCGGATCTTCCAGCGGATAAAAGGCGAGCTTATCCTCCATGCCGTCGAGCACACGCTCATACATGACCCCGATACATTTTCCAGTCGCCAGAGCAATCTGCAGATTGTAAAACGAGTTAAACTCTCTGAGATCCAACGGATGTATGATATCATGTCGCAAAAACCAGTCCTGGATCCGATTTTTATGATCCCCTGATAACCCCTGGCCCAAAACCGCGATCGGTTCATTTTGAATTTGCTCGATCGTAATCTTTTTTCTCCTGCAAAGCGGATGTTTTTTACTCAGTATGATCCCTACCCGAAACGCCGTATCATTCACGGGCTGAACCGATAGCTCAGACTCATGCAGAAGCTCTGCACCATAAGTAATGATCATGTGCAGGCGATCCTGTTCCAATGCCTCCCGCATCCTCGGGTAGGTGTCGATTTCATATTCCACATTCAGATCCGGGAATCTTTCATTGAACAAGAGAAGGGTACGTGCAACCTGCGATACAAGGTTCCCGATATCGGACACCCCAATCCTGACATTCTTTTGTTCTCCATAAAACAGGTCAGATGCCTGATCAACAGAACTTCGATATTCCGCCAGAATGTTTTCCCAACTGTGATAAAGAATACTACCCGCAGGCGTCAGCCGAACACCGACGTTTTTTCGTTCAAAGACCGGAAATCCCAGTTCTTTTTCCAGCGCCTTAATCTGACGGCTCATCGTCTGCTGACTGATGTAAAGATGATCGGCGGCTTTCGTAAAATTCAGCCATTTTGCCGCTTCTACAAAACACTCCATCTGTATAATTGTCATGCCATACCTCTTTTTCTGCAGCGTAATTTCAATAGTCGTTACTAACTATTGTATCAAATCAACAGCAATAGTCAAAGAATGTGTTGTCATCAAGGGCATTCAACTTTTTCTCCAGCCCCAAGTCGCTCACCCCCGCATAAACACTGGGTTTGCGGGCTCTGAGCGTGAAAAAGGACCATCCTCTCGGATGATCCTTAAAGATAGTATTTTTGTTCCTACCTATCCTCTGCCTCGATTTTTTCAAGTCTGTAATGTGCTATGATTTTAGCAGAATCTAAGAACCGTATCAATCATAGCACATTACAGACTTCCCATTTTGCATCTTTCAACAGTTCTCTTCCGACACCAATCAAATCTGCCGCCCCTTCGTTCAAGAGGGCATCTGCGTCAGCCAATATCTTTATCCCTCCTGTCAGAAGAACAGGAATCTTGACTGCATTTTTTATTGCCATGGACATCTCACGGAAATATCCGGGTTCGTCATGCCCCTTCAGAATATATCGACACATGCCACCTGAAACATCGATCAGGTCTACACCCTCTTCTTCCAATACCCTGGCGGCATAGACACTGTCCTCAATCGTACTGCCGCCATCCATATAATCACATCCGCCCAGTCTGACTGCGATCGTATAATCTTCTCCAACCTCATTCCTTACTGCGCGGATTACTTCCCTGTGAATCCGGAGACGGTTATCCAGACTTCCGCCATATTCATCGGTTCTTTTATTTGTCAACGGCGAATAAAATTGATTTAAAAGATACGCATGCGCAGAATGGATCTCAACTCCATCATATCCTGCTTTTTTTGCCCTTCCGGCCGCAGCGGCAAAATCGCTTATAACTTTCTGGATCTCGTCTTTTGACAAAACGTCCGGTTCGATTCCATCTCCCATAACAGGATCAGTCGGTAGGATCACATTACTTGCAGATACCGCTTTCATGCCTGTTGCCGATGTCAGCGCAGCGCTTCCGGCATGATTGACCTGCGCCATGGCAGCCACACCATTTTTATGGATTTCCTCCGTCAGCCTGGTCAATCCTTCTATATCGTCATCCGAAGAAACAGACAACTGTTTTTCTTTCGCTTTTCCCTGAAGAGAAATGTAGCTGTGCTCGGTAATGATCATACCGACATTGCTGTTTGCGGCGCGCTCTTTATAATAACGAATCATCTGTTCCGTCACTTTTCCATCAGCAGTACTTTGATATGTCGCAACCGGCGGCATGACGATTCTGCTTCTGATATTGAATGATCCAATTTTCATTTTGTTTCGTATCATGATTCACCTCTATCATTCTATGAAAACCCATACCTTCGTTTTTCATCTCCGACAGTTGTCTGTTCCGAATGACCGGAGCAAAGAACGGTATCGTCCGGCAGAGAAAAGATCTTTTCTATAATGCTTCTTCTAAGCTCTACGCCATTTCCGCCCGGATATTGATCGTTCCCGATGCTTCCTTTAAATATCGTATCACCAACAAAAGCAACTGCATCTTTTGCATAATAGTATATCACAGAATCTGTTGTATGCCCCGGCGAATAGATAACCTCAAGATACACCTCCGGATTCCCTGCAAGATGAATCCTGTCTTTATCATCCAGATATTCAACATTCTCTATCACAACCTTCTGGCCACAATATGCTGACAGATTCATACGCGTGTCCAACAGATACTCATTCGCTCTTTTATACGCCAAAACCGGGATCTTTAATTCTCTTCGCAAATATTCTACAGCACCGGTATGATCAAAATGTCCGTGTGTCAGAAGGATCTTTTCTATCACCCATCCATTCTTCCGGATCAGGCGCAAAAGACCTTCTCCTTGCGCGCCGGGATCAATCACAAAACCATGCTTCGTTTTATCATCAATATAGAAAAATGTATTCTCTTCGAAATAACCTTTTACCGTAACTTCTGCGACCATAACCTATTCCATCCTGCATCCGTCAGGCCCGCACATAGGTGCATTCTGTGTCTGCCTTGCTACCCCGGCCTCCTCCTTTTTCTGTTCAGCCATTACTTCTTTGATCGCAGCCTCCATTCCTTCAACTGACTGTGCTCCGGAAATCCCGTACTGCCCAATTGCAAAGAACGGAACTGCATGTATGCCATATCTTGCCGCTTCTCTTTCATCCAGGATCACTTCGTCCTCATACTGATCAGATTCCAGTACATTTCTGACCTCATCACCATCCAGGCCGCATTCTTCACAGATCCTGATCAAAAGGTCTTTATCAGCAAGTTCCTTATTGTCTGTAAAATATGCTGCAAAAAACCGTTCGATCAGTTTTTCCGTCAGATCCGGATTCCCTTTGGATGCTGCCAGTTTTGTCAGGCGATGTGCATCCATTGTATTCGTAAAAAGTGTGGTCGCATATCGGAAATCGATCCCTTCTGCACGCCCCATTGCTGAGATCCGCTCGATTGTCTTTCCTGCTTCACTCATCGAAATCCCGTATTTATGCGCAAAGCGAGTCTGTGTGTCGCCTGATGCGTGCACGCCTGCTGTCGGATCCAGCTGAAACGCCTTCATTTCCACTTCAATATCTTCTCCGCCGGGGACATTGGCAATTGCCTTTTTTAATCTTGCCTCTCCGATATAACAATAAGGGCATGCATAATCTGACCAATATGTAATCTTCATTAGAATCTCTCCTTTCACCTATAAATAGAACTTGTTCTATTAACTTCTGCTTGCAATTATATAGAACATGTTCTATAATGTCAAGTGTAAATAAAACAAGTTTTATTATTCTATTATTAAGACTTAAAAAAACAGGAGAAAAACCATGGCCGGAAAATGCGGACGCCCTGCAAAAAATACGAATAACGACAGCAAACAGGCAATCATCAGCGCCACCATTGCTTTGATCAAAGAATCCGGTTCCGATTCTATCACGATAAGAAAAGTCTGCGAAAAAGCCGATCTTTCTATCGGAACTTTTTATCATCATTTCAGAGATAAAGATGATCTGATGATGTATTTCCTGCGGGAAACATCCTTTGAAGAGATCGACCTGCAAACTGAATTATCAGATGTTGCAGGCCGGATCAGTGAATTATATTTACATCTTGTAAATCGTTATATAGAACTTGGACTGGATTTTATGAAGAGCTTCTATTCGACCGGGAACATATCTCTTTCCGCTTATATGGGAGAAAAAGACGGCGCATTTGAGGCCGGGACCGTTATGGCCAGATGTGAAGTGGAACTCCACGCCGCCTCTAAGGCCGGATATCTGACACCATCTGCTGATATCCACTGTCTCAGCATGGATATTTGTACGATTGTAAAGGGATGCGTATTCGAATGGTGTTTGAATAATGGTAAGATGGATATCCAGGCCGCACTGCATCGGATCATAAAGAATTATCTTTTTTCATATACTAGAGCAGTTTATAAATGAAAAAAATGGTTAGTGCTTGCTAACCGGTTTGTCATACGGTGATTATTTTCATTCCAATTAGAACTAGAAGGTTCGTCTCAGATCAGGGATGAACCTTCTTCTTTGTTGGTTACCAATACGCTTTTTTCGCTTCGTGCAAATCATTTTCAAGTTGTTTTTTAGCAACCACTTAATGTTCTATATGCTTTATACTTGTTATTAAATTGGGCTCTGGCTCGTCCAATGGCCAGTTCTACTTTTTCAGCTAACTACATTACAGGCATTTAGGATGATATCTAAGTTTTCTTTATCAACATTAAAACATCTATCATTATCCTGTACTTTATATAGCCCATTTTCACAAGTGCTTATCTCTATTATCTGATCCACATTGAGATAAAATGCATCACTCATTTGACCGCCAAATTGAACTTCTTTTATTTTCACCAATGTTGCCATCTTAGATCTCCTTTCTCCTAAAAAGCATTTAAAAAATGTTTCTCACCTCCGTCCGATCATTCTTCCGGAAGAACAACAGTCACTGTTCCATCGTCATTTTGTATGATTTTTGAACCCTTCGGATAATGCCTGCCTTCCATCGGCACCTCAAATCCTGTCGAATTTTTCAAGTCCTCCAACAATGCCCGAAGTTCTATGATCCGTTCTTCTAACCGCGCCTGCTCTTCTTTTGCCTCAAGATACTCTGTATTTTCAGGCAGATCTTTTCCGTTTTGCATTGCTGCTTTAATCATAACTCGGATTTGCTGACGGCCGGTTGTGATCAGGTAATCATAAGCTTCTGTCAGTTTTACTATTTCTTCCGGGATATTTCTCATGTCTATCACCTCCGCATATGCTGTTACGTTTACATATACAGATTACAAAAGAAATATCCGGACATGGTCGTTTCGGAAGCGACAAAGCTTTAAACCAGTATTAATACAACTCTTTCAACACCAGCACCGTGATCCCGGGATTGTCGCCCGGAATGATCCGTTTTACCTTTTTATCATACTGATAATAGTCGCGTATCATCTTTTGAAGAACTGTTCCGCGATGAAATCCATGAATCAACTGAATCTGGTATGTTGATGGCGATGCTTTGGCAAGCGCCTGATCAATCACCTTGATCGCCTCAGACTCTGTCATTCCATGAAGATCTACCTTTACGAATGGTGTACTCATACTGTTTCCCTCATCACAGGATCTCTCCCAGTAAAACTACTG
>CADBRG010000189.1 GCA_902797015.1 uncultured Lachnospiraceae bacterium | reverse complement strand
TGGGAAATGACATCAGTGCTGCGCAGAGGATCTGATAAATGCACAGCGGAAGTGTGGCTTTAAGAAGCAGAATCGCCTTGCCGCTTACAATTTGAGGCATTTTCAGAGACATCATTCCGACAGCTTTTCGCAGATCAAAGCCCAGTGTTATGATAATAGAAATGAAAAACATCATCCATATCACAGCATTGACATTCTCGGCAATCAGGCGGACTGCAAAAAAACCGATCAGGAGCATTCCGCTGCGTATCGTAAAAGAAATGCCTGCAAGATCAAGCCGTTCCGCCTTCTGGAACATTCCATGCAGAACATCTGAGAAACATTCGGCTATTCGGAATAGCATCATTCCACAAACGGCTGAGAAAACGTTGAAAGAATAGCCGTTCGCAATACAGAATCCGATACAGACGATAAAAGACGCAGCGCATGTGATGATCCGTGCTTCAAGATAGCTCTGATCGGAGAACTCCGCCTTAAGATCAGAAACCTGATAATTCCGTGTTCCAAAAAGAGCTAAAGCCTGAAATACAGCGGATACGGACAAGGCAAGAGAAAAGACTCCGCCTTGTTCAAATCCCATTTTTCTTGTCACAAGAACAGTAAAAAGCCACAGCACTCCTAAATAGAAGAGATTACCGAAGGCATTCCACAGGATGTTTTTCGATAATGTTTTATTAGATGAACTCATAGCCGAAAATTCTCTGGATGACCATTTCATTGACAGATAATACTGTAGTAAGTACTGCGCCTGAAATGAGAACGATCTCGTAAATCGGTTTTTTTGTCGTTTTCATGATGCCTGTATTGGTGATAAGATATGTAAGCGGGAACATCAGCGAAATGTAATACCGCGGCTGAACACCAATTATCGAATTAGCAGCAACAGGTGAGCATACACAGTAGAATGCGGTGCTAACCATAACGACACAAAGAAGCACACATCCCAGAATTCCGAACTTGAAGATCCATGACTGTTTTAATGTCATTTTTTCAGGACGGGCAACATTGGAATCTAACAGCACTGACAGCACAAGAATAAGCAGCGAGAGGGCACATATCCAACTCGGAAGATAACCAAGCGTTTTCCAGTCGCCGAATATCGTGGTGAAATTCTCAAAACCCCAAAATGTAACGTTGAATTTAAACAGTAAAACAATATAAGAGAGCGGATGCATAAGGACATGTTGTATCTGTCTGTTACAATCCACCAGATCAGATACTCGTATGTCTTTCCCGCCTTCCATATCCGTATCCTTTACAAACATCAGGAATGCGAAAAGGATAAGCACGCTTGTGATGGAAAAAAGATAGCAGAGTATGCGCTTTTTTTTACTTCCGAACTTCGTTGCAGGATACAGAATCGGCAGCAAAAGCAATGGAAAGAAAACTGGCTTTGAGGAGATACCGATTATGATACAGATCAGATAGATCATAAGCTGTCGTGTGGAAAGCTGTTTATCAAGCGCTCTGTACTCCTCAGCAAAGCAGACAAACGCATATGTAACAAAGGCAGTCAAAAACGGGTCGTATGAGTAATTGCCAGCCATGAACATATGCATAGGGAGCAGAGACAAAACTCCAAACAAAATGCGGCGTTCTTTAAGGCGTTTCAGCGCCATGGTCATAAGCACGGCATACACAAGAAGATTTCCGGTTCTTCCAAGTAAATAGCAGATTGAAAACGGAAGATGAAGCGCCCTTCCAAGAAACAGAAGAACCGCAGACGGCAGATATGCCAGCGCTCTGTAACCTCTCAGCGGAACATCAAAATAGTAATTCCCGTTATGGTAGGCTTTATCCAATGTTTTCTGTCCTTCATACAGTTCCCTGGCGCTCTGACTTATGCGGTATCTGAACAGCGGTGTATGAACACTGTTATTGTCAAAAAACTTTTCACCGCTGTCGATATAAAACGCATCAGCCTGAGTAATAACAGCGGTATCGGAGAAGAAGTAGGAGCTATTCAATGCACGTTTGAAATGAACATCCGCATCAAAGCCGGAGTTTCCGTACATCGAGGTTCCGGCTACCATTAGTCCTGAGATCAAGATCAACCCGAAAATAATCTTATTATAATTCTCGAAAAACTTCTTTCTGTTAAACCATAGGATCGCTGTTATCATCAAAAGACAAAAACAAAAAAATGATTTCTGCGCACATGTTACGTCGTTAGCAACAGCATCGCAAAATGCATAAAGCGCTGTGAAAGCACCGCAAAAAACAGTTATGATCGCCCACTTGAACAACCCTTTTCTTGCGTCATACAAACAGATGCACTTTTTTTGTATAAAGAGCATATAACGTTCCGATACGTTTGGAAGCAAATAATAAAGCAGCAGCTGAACTATGATTGCACCAACAAAGAACGCTGCCGTTTCTGCCCAGTTGAAGCGGCGTGAGGTAACTGAGAGCGGCAGAGGACTGTATTTCACATCCTTTATAACGCTTTCCTGCTGGACATAAATATCCAGATGCGTATATACCTCCTCACCCATTGAAAAAACATATTCCTGCGAGCCAGCATCTGCCCGCATCCTCGTTGTTTTATACGGAGAAAAGAAATCCTTCTGCGGTGTATCATTGCCAGATGCTTTAACTGCCCCCCCATCATTCCGGGTCTCACTATAATCAGCGATCGGTCTTTTATTCCAGTTTAGTACCACAAGGCTATCAGCACTCAACGGAGATTCAAATTCCAGCTTAACCGACCCTATCTTAGTTTCAGGAAAATCCAGACAAGCCAGTCTGCCCTCATCTAAAACTCTGTCGAAGGTTTTGATTTCGCTGTAGTATGAATCATCATAATCCCCATAATGAAACTCGCTGATTTCAAGAAGGGATGATACTTCACCGACCTGCTCCGTTTTAAGGCTTTTTCCCTGAAGGCTGTCATTTATAACTGCTTCAATTAAGAAAGCAATTATAAACGATAATACAATTATAATAATAGCTCGTCCAATAGTCAGCTTATGTTTTGTCATACTTCCTCCAAACCATCTTATCCACAACCCCCGTATAGCTCTGAATGATCTTCACAACTTTCGAGGACACGTTTTCCTCCACATAATCGGGAACAGGAATCCCGTAGTCGCCGTTCTGATTCATCGTTACAGCTGTATCCACCGCCTGCAGCAGCGATTTCTCATCAATACCGGCAAGGATAAAGCAAGCTTTGTCAAGTGCTTCGGGGCGCTCGGTCGATGTGCGAATGCAGATGGCAGGAAACGGATGACCCACACTTGTAAAAAAACTGCTTTCCTCCGGAAGTGTCCCGCTGTCGGAAACGACCGCAAAAGCATTCATCTGCAGGCAGTTGTAATCATGGAAGCCAAGCGGCTCATGCTGAATCACTCTGCTGTCGAGTTTAAAACCGCTTGCTTCAAGGCGCTTTCTGGAACGCGGGTGGCAGCTATACATAATTGGCATATCGTACTTTTCAGCCATCTTATTGATCGCTGAAAACAGGCTCATAAAGTTCTTTTCGGTGTCGATATTCTCCTCCCGGTGAGCCGAGAGCAGAATATACCTGCCTTTTTCAAGACGAAGCTTTGCGTGGATGTCACTCTTCTCGATTGCCGCAAGATTCTGGTGAAGCACCTCAGCCATAGGCGAGCCTGTCACATAGGTACGCTCCTTCGGCAGTCCGCAGTCAGCGAGGTAACGTCTAGCATGTTCAGAATATGCAAGATTCACATCGCTGATGATATCCACAATTCGTCGATTGGTTTCTTCCGGCAGGCACTCGTCCTTACAGCGGTTACCAGCTTCCATGTGAAAGATCGGGATATGCAGGCGCTTTGCCGCAATTGCCGACAGACACGAGTTCGTATCGCCGAGGATTAGCAGGGCATCGGGCTTGATTTGATTCATCAGCTTGTAAGAGCAGTTGATGATATTACCGATTGTCGCACCAAGATCGTCGCCAACTGCGTCCATGTAAACCTCAGGATCGGCAATCTTCAAGTCCTTAAAGAAAACACCGTTGAGATTATAGTCATAATTCTGCCCCGTGTGGGCGAGAATGCAGTCAAAATATTGCCTGCATTTGTTGATGGTCGCTGCCAATCTAATGATCTCGGGGCGTGTGCCCACAATGATCAGCACCTTCAGCTTCCCGTTGTTCTGCCACTTTATGTCCGAATACTCTGATTTCATTTACTATATTGACCTCCATCTTCTTTTTTCCTACTAAAAAAGGAGCATATCTGCCAAATTCATACTTTTTCTCCAAATGTGTCCGGACGATTCGGATCAAACTGCTCATTCGCCCACATCACGGTCACAAGATCGTCCG
>CADBRG010000188.1 GCA_902797015.1 uncultured Lachnospiraceae bacterium | reverse complement strand
GGTCGATGTCATACAGGATCGAGGCGCCCTGTTCGATCAGCCTGTGGCATCCTTTGCTCGTCTGATCTCCGATCCTGCCCGGCACTGCATAAATGTCCCTGCCCTGGTCCAGCGCGCAGTCGACCGTTATCTGCGTACCGCTCTTTTCCCGCGATTCAATCACAACGAGCACATCTGACAGACCGCTGATGATCCGGTTGCGCTCCGGAAAGAAGACCGGAAGTGGTTTTGTACCCGGCATATATTCAGAGATCACACCACCTGCATCTGGAATCTGCCGATAGATATTCCGCGAGGAAGACGGGTAACAGATATCACACCCGCACCCAAGCACGGCATATGTCTTTCCCTCCGACAACAGTGCCCCCGCATGCGATGCCGAGTCAATCCCCGTTGCCATCCCGCTGATCACACCGATCCCCGCAGCTCCAAGACGCCTTCCAAGCTCTGTTGCGATCTTTCTGCCATACTCCGTACACATCCTGGCCCCGATCACACCGACACAAAGCCGATCCTCCTGCGGGAGTGATCCTTTCAAAAACAGCCCGTATGGCGGATCCGGAATATTCCGAAGCAGGTGCGGGTAATCAGACATCTCATAGGAACAAAAGGAAATCTCCTTTTCTCCCATTTCCTGTACAAGGTTCCTGGCGCGCGCATGCCACTCCTCTGAAAACAGGATCTTTTGCTCCGCCTTTGTAAAATACCCGTCTAAAAGATTCGTTTTTACCGTTTTGTCATAGAGTGCCTCGACCGGGTTTCCTTCCAGAAGATATCTCATTCTGTGACTGCGCCTGACTTCATAAAGTGAGGCATACCAGATTTTTTCCAACCGATCTGTATTCATCACATCCTCCTTTCATCCCAGCTTCCAGAAGCTCTGATCAAGCTCCCGAAACAACAGCGCCTTTTGAAAGTGTGAAACATGAATCTGCTCACTTGATTCCATATCCGCGATGGTTCTGGACACACGCAGCAGTTTGTAAAACCCTCTGGCTGTCATCTTACGCTTTTCATACGCCTCCTGCGCCATTGCATTTGCCGCAGGATCGAGCTGACAGAATTTTTTTATGTCCCTGGAAGGAATCTGGCTGTTAAACAGATATCCTTGTCCCTGATATCGCCTTTTTTGTATTTCCTGTACTGCGTTGACCCTTTCACGAATGCTCCGGGAATCTTCTCCTTCTCCGTGCTTCCAGATTTCCTCACAGGATAACGCCGACATCTGCACACAAAGATCGATCCTGTCAAGCAGCGGCCTTGAAATGCGATTCATATACTTTCTCAGTGATGATTGTGTGCACGTACAGCGGTTCAGATCTGGGTAATATCCGCATTTGCATGGATTCATTGCAGCCAGCAGTAAAAAATCTGCAGGGTAAGAGATGGTTGTCTCCACTCTGGAAATGCAGATCCTTTTTTCCTCCAGCGGCTCTCTTAGTATTTCCAGCACATGATTGTCATATTCTGTTAATTCGTCGAGAAACAGAACCCCTCGGTGAGCCAGACTGATTTCGCCCGGGCGCGGAAAGCTGCCGCCTCCGGCCATTGCCCGCCCGGTAACCGTATGATGCGGCGCCCGAAACGGCCTTTCATTTCTCAGATAGACCTCCTCCCCTTCTGTTCCGTAAACACTGTAGATCTTGGAAACCTCCAGCTTCTCTTCGAGCGTCAGCTCCGGCAAAATCGTCGGCATGCGCTTTGCCAGCATGCTCTTACCGGAGCCGGGCGGTCCGACCAGCAACAGATGATGCATGCCGGAAGCCGCGATCTCTGCCGCCAGTCTGGCAAGCGGCTGGCCGTGTATTTCAGAAAAGTCCACCTGATAAGAGGCACGGTCTTTTTCTTCTGTCAGCGGTGCTTTGGCTTCATCCGGGAATTCCTGATAACACAGTTCGATAAAATCAGAAATGGAATCAACAGGATAGATCGGAATACCGGAATATACCGCGGCTTCTTTAGCATTTGCACACGGAAGTATCATGCCGTGCATGTTCTTTTGCGAAGCCATGATCGCAGCAGCCAACGTGCCTCTAACCGGCAATATGCTGCCGTCAAGGCCCACTTCTCCCATGATCAGATAATGTGATAAGGGTTCTTTCTCGATGATTCCGAGCGCAGATAAAATCGCGGCTGCAACCGGAAGGTCGCAGCCGTTACCTGACTTTCTAATATTTGCAGGGGTAAGATTGATCGTGATCTTTTTCGGCGGTAACCGGTAACCGGAATTGTTCAGTGCTGTCCGGACCCGCTCCCTGGCTTCTTTCACTTCACCCGAGAGATATCCGACCATGTCAAACTGAGGCATCCCGTCCGAAACATCTGCTTCAACACGCACCGGTACGGGCTCAATGCCTAAGATCACTGCAGTATAGATAAAACTGTACATATGATGTACGGGATTGAATCAAAAGGAATATAATTGTTATATCACGTATATATCAGCTTGTAAAGCACCTGATCGTTTTAGCGGATGCGATCCGGATAACCGATCTTGTGTTTTACTTTACGAAGTGTTTTATTTGCGTAATATTCCGCTTTTTCGGCATTTTCTTTGATGATCCTGTCAATGTATGCCTTATCCTTTTCAAGCTCTTTTACGCGATCCTGGATCGGGCGTAATACAGACACAACGCTTTCTGCAACCGCTGCTTTGAGCGTACCGTATCCCTGACCGGCAAATTCTTTGACCGCTTCCTCCGGCGTCTTGTCTGTGCAAGCACAGTAAATATCAAGCAGATTGCGTACACCGGGCTGTTCGTCCCTGTATGCGATCACACCTTCAGAATCCGTTACGGCACGTTTAAACTTACGTACAATCGTATCCGGGTCATCTGTCAGATAAATGCTTGCATTCGGATTCTCATCCGATTTTGACATCTTCTTTTCCGGATTCTGCAGGCTCATGACACGTGCACCTGCCTTACCGACAAACGGTTCCGGAATCGTAAACACATCGCCGTAGATCTTATTGAATCTCTGTGCGATGTCTCTTGTAATCTCAAGATGCTGCATCTGATCGGCGCCGACCGGAACAACATCTGCCTGATACAGTAAGATATCGGCAGCCATCAGTACCGGATAGGTATAAAGACCGGCATTGATATTATCGGAATGCTTTGCTGCCTTGTCCTTAAACTGTGTCATACGGTTTAATTCTCCCATATAGGTAAAGCAGTTTAAGATCCATGCAAGCTCCGCATGGCCGGAAACATGTGACTGAAAATAGATGCACGCTTTTTCCGGATCCAGGCCTGCAGCGATGTATAAATGCAGCAGGTTTCTGGCTCTCTTCCGAAGCTCGGCAGGATCCTGGCGAACCGTAATGGAATGCATATCTACTACAGAATAAAAGCACAGATACTCTTCACTTAAATTCACCCAGTTCTTTAACGCGCCAAGATAGTTGCCAAGCGTCAGATTGCCTGTCGCCTGCATTCCGCTAAATAATACTTTCGTGTCACCGATCATCGTTTCAATTCCTCCAGTTAAAACTGCTTATTTATTCTTAAGGACTTCCCTTCGAATATAGTCATACGTTTTCTCTTCACCCTCTGTTGCGAGCATGAGAAGAAGCCGCTCCAATAGTTCCTGTACCTCCGGATGCATTAGCAAATGGCTCTTTCCCCGATTGTAATACTTCCAGGCACTCTCATCTGTATACGCTTCTTTCTGATAGTTTTTCGATGCGGAAACGCGATCAATAAACATTTCCACTACATACTTATCCGGCATTCTCATACCGACGATCCCGCCCTCAGGCGGCAGTCCGTAATCGATCCAGTACTCCAGGTGGTGCTTGTTGCGTCCCTTATGATGAAGCCAGGATGAGGAATACCCTCTGTCAAGACGCTCCGCGTTATTCGGGCTCATATTGCCCTGGTAATAACGGGCGCCCACAAAAAATTCCACCGGTGAATACTTCGAGAGATCATGCACAAGCCCCTGCCAGTAAAGTCCTACGCGAAAACATCCACGCATGACCAGAAGCTTATGATGTGTAATTGTCCGAAAATGCTTCCACGCCTGCATTCTCTTCACCTCTGCACCGGCATTATATGCCATCAATAAAGCGCTTATCCAGACACATGAAATCAGTATACCACGTTTTTCATAAATTTTACATTTTTATTTCTGCTTGCAGATGACTTCTTAATTTCTTACAATAAAGGCATATCATCAGAAAAACACGGAGGAAATCAATATGGCTAAATACGACAATCAGATTCCGCAGGATCCGGACATCGAAGATCCCGATGACATCGCGGTCACGATAGAGATGGAAGACGGCAGTGTAAAGGAATACGGAATTCTGACGATCTTTACGGTAAACGAGCAGGATTACATCGCGCTCCTGCCCTTTGATGAGAAGGACCAGTTAAAGACCGATACCCCCGCCCTGCTGTATCGCTACTACGAAGATGAAGAGGAAAACGGCAGCATCGAATTCATCGAATCAGATGATGAATACGAAATGGTTGAACAGGCCTACTTTTCTTTCCTGAAGGAAGAAGGTCTATAATTCATACGCATCGAATAGTTCTTCCAAAAACGGAGACAGCTCTTTTTTATGATTACGGATCTCATCCACGGTCATGAAAAAGAGTTTTTCTTTTGCCCGTGTGATCGCAACATAGAGCATCCGGCGTTCTTCCTGTGTCTCATCTTCAAACACCGCTCGATGGTACGGCACGATCCCGTCACACAGATCCGGCAGAAAAACGCAGGCATACTCGAGCCCCTTTGCCGCATGATACGTCATAAGATGGATTCCATCCGCATCCGGGTCCCAAGTCTTTTTCCTCATTTCTTCCGCTTTTTCTTCTGACCGCGCGACATCATCGAGCCATGCCGAAATACTCTGATATCCCTTCGCGCGTTCCATCATCTCTTCGATCGTGTCTGTCAGCGCATCCGGATTCAGATTCTGGGTTTTCGCAAACTCATACATCCATTCTTCATAGCCGACAGCTTTCATAAGATAATTCACTGCGGAAAACGGTCGCATTCGCGCGATGACAGACAGATCATCTGCAAGCTTTGTGATCCGCTTCTGCATCCATTCCTTGTCAGAATAATTGTCCTTCCACGCAGCAAAAGAAAACGGAGCGGCAGGAAACAGCTTTCTGGAAAGGAACCGGTTTGGCCGGTTCATGATACGGATCATCTCCTCTGTATCCCCTCTTCCGATCGCCGCTTTCAAATATGCCAGAATATCTCTGGATACCCAGTGATGATAAAGATTAGGGACAGCTTCTTTATAAATACAGGGAATCTGGGCGGAATCCAGAAAATCATAGAATGCAGACAACTGCGCATTCGTTCTCGTAAGGATCGCTATGTCCCGATATAACATCCCGGATTTGACAAGCCCACGGATCCGGTCCCGCAGAAAAACGAGTTCAGCCCTCTGATCATCGAAATGTCTGTATACGACTGCATCAGACTGCGGTGCCTCCCCCCGGTCAGCGACAGCCTGTTTTTTCAGGATCCGGTCCTGATTGTTCGTGATCAGCTGATACGATTTTTCAATGATATCCTGATAAGATCTGTAATTGGTACCAAGCGTGACCTGTGACGCATCCGGATAATCCTTTAAAAACTGCTG
>CADBRG010000187.1 GCA_902797015.1 uncultured Lachnospiraceae bacterium | reverse complement strand
TTCGAATAAATCTTTTTTAAAGAATTGTTCGTGGTTTGTTTCACTGTTCAGTTATCAAGGTTCATTTCGCGCGCGGTGCGCGGAACATTCATGTCTCGCGGTGCGCGTGCGACTCTTCGTGTTGCTGTCTCTCGCGACAGCTATGTTAATTTAACACAATTCAAAGGACATGTCAACAACTAATTTTCAATTTGTTGCATTCTTTTTTTTATGTCTATATATTGTGGTTTGAAGCGACTAATGGGTCGCTTTCATACAGCCATGAGAGGAACTCACTGCTGCCGATTGACTGCAGGATCGCAGCGTCCGGATGGAACACTGCCCAAAAGTGAATCCCGATCATAATAACCCACATCAGGATGAGCGCCTCTGCCAGTCCCGCAAGCAATCCGAAGAACCGGTTGATCTTTCCCAGAACAGGAATCTTATTAACCAGCTTTAACGCTCTTGCGATCAGGCGCACGATAATAAAGGCTGCAAGACCTGCGATCAGGATCGTCAGAAGTCTTGCCCCGATACCGTCTGATGCACCGGTCTTTTCAACAAGAAAGGCTGTCACCTGTGGTGCCAGCCAAAGTGCCAGTGCGATCAGTACGATCACCGATACCAGAGTGAAGAGCACTTGGAGAAATCCTCTCTGCCAACCCCTCACCGCAAATATCAGAAATATGATCATTGTGATTATGAGCATAATATTCATTTTCTTATTATATTAGAACAAAGATAAACGAACCTGTTCTGTCTTCCCTTCTCTGACAAATACGTAGCGCATACCATTTCCCTGCGATATCACAGTATAAAACGGTGTATCCGCGCTTCCTGTATACTTAACCCTGCCATATTTACGATAAATCGCAAGATTCTTATCCTGGATCAGGTAAACTTCCCCGTTTGCCATGAGCCCTACACTCGAGTACAGCCCGCTGATGGAGTAGTGCCGCTTTTCATTTCCGTCGTAATCGTAGAGAACCAGCGTACTTCCGTCGCCGTCATCTCCCTGATCATACAAAAGACCGATCCGGTCCTCGCTGTGTACAATACTTCTGACAGTCTTGTCGAGCTCTAAAACATTTTTTTCCTGTGGTTCTGCCCCGCCCTGGAAGCTGATGACTTTATTGTCTCCAAATGCGATCAGCTTGGTGCCTGTTCCATAATTGATCTCCGGGATCACAGTATTATCATAGGAAAAGCTTGCAACCTGGTTGTCTTTTCCTTCGGCAGGCGCTTTTGCAAAATTATAGAAGTTGACACTGGTCTTGCTCTGACCGTCCTTGATGTCAAGAACAGACAGCGCCAGATTCACACCGTCTTCTGAGATCGCCAGTGAAAGCGGGTAACCACTGTTTCCAAAATGCAGCGTACCCTCTGCTGTCTTCTTGCCGCTGAGGCTGTAGAGTCCGAGATAGCTGATGCTTCCCTCATCCTGCATCAAAACAGCGACACTTCCGGTATCGGAAACATCGATCTTCTGGATCGGCAGATCCGTTGAGACCTGCTGGCAGAAACCGTCTTTGTTCAGGATCACGATGGTCTTGCCCTTCTGGTCAGCGATCGCAAAATAGTTGTTACGGACAGAAATGATCGGACGATCCATCTCATAGGTCTCTTCCCAGATCGTCGTATTATCGGGCGCGATCGCGCTCACGCCATCGTTCCCGTAGCGTATGATCAGATTGCCAAAGGATGCATAATCGATTGCCTCGGAATCATTCTTATCCGTACTTGCCACAACCTGATAATGATGAAACTCCAACACCTGACGGTAGAGGAAAAAAAGCGCCACAATAACGATGCATATGATCAGCACCAGTTGTAACCGCTTTTTCTTTTTTTCACCACCCGAGGAAAAAATCTTCTTAAAGTCAGACCATCCCTGACGGATAAACTTCTGTTTTTCTTTGTTCGTTTCTTCGCTCATGCCATTCATTACCGGTGCGGAGCACCGTATTTTTTATAATACTTCTTTGATCTGTTCGCAGATGCCTGCTGCGTCCAGTTTGTATTTTGCGATCAGTTCCTTTGCCGGGCCGGACTCGCCGAATACATCGTAGATACCGATCTTCTTGACCGGCGTCGGTGCTTTTTCGCTTAAGCAATCACAGACAGCACTGCCAAGGCCGCCGATCACGGAATGCTCTTCTACCGTAAATACGCGTCCTGTTTTCTTTGCGGATGCGATCACAAGCTCCTCGTCAAGCGGTTTGATCGTATGGATGTTGATCACTTCTGCCGAGATGCCCTGTTCTGCCAGCATATCCGCTGCACCCAGTGCCTCTGCCACACAGAGTCCTGTCGCGATGATCGTAAGGTCAGTGCCTTCTCTTAAGACGATTCCCTTACCCATTTCAAATGTATAGTTTTCTTCATCGTTGATCACCGGTACTGCCAGACGGCCCAGACGGATATACACCGGTCCGTCATGCTCGTATGCCGCACGGATCGCCGCTCTTGCTTCAACATCATCACTCGGACTTAAAACGACCATGCCCGGGATCACGCGCATCAGCGCGATGTCCTCGACACACTGGTGGGTCGCACCGTCTTCGCCTACAGAAATGCCGGCATGGCTTGCACCGATCTTCACATTCAGGTGCGGATAGCCGATGGAGTTTCTCACCTGCTCCCATGCACGTCCTGATGCAAACATCGCAAAAGAGCTCATGAAGACAGTCTTTCCGCTTGCTGCCAGTCCTGCTGCGATACCGGCCATATTCGCCTCTGCGATACCGATATCAAAAAAGCGGTCCGGAAATGCCTTCTGGAATACACCGGTCTTCGTGGAGCCTGCAAGGTCCGCGTCTAATACAACGATATCCTCATGCTCGGCACCAAGCTCTGCGAGCATCTTGCCGTAGCTTTCTCTGGTTGCGATCTTTTTTACTTCTGACATAATGCTTCCTCCGCTTCTTTAAGCTCTTCCATGGCAATGGCGTACTCTTCGTCATTCGGCGCTTTTCCGTGCCATCCCGCCTGGTTCTCCATATAGGAAACACCCTTGCCTTTTACTGTTTTTGCAACGATCGCCACCGGTTTCCCTTTCACTTCACGCGCTTCCTTGAACGCTGCTGCGATCTGGTCAAAATCATGACCATCGATGTTGATCACATGAAAACCGAATGCCGCAAACTTCTCATCGATCGGATACGGAGAACTTGACCATGTGATCTCTCCGTCGATCTGCAGGTTATTGTTATCTACGATCAATACGAGATTGTCGAGCTTTTTCGTGCCGGCAAACATTGCTGCTTCCCAGATCTGACCCTCCTGGATCTCTCCGTCTCCTGCCAGCGCATAAACCCGATAATCCTTACCGTCCATCTTTGCCGCAAGCGCCATGCCGACAGCTGCGGAGAATCCCTGTCCGAGAGAACCGCTGGACATATCCACACCCGGCGTGCCCTTCATATCAGGATGTCCCTGCAGATAGGAACCGACATGTCTTAAGGTCTTTAAGTCCTCCACCGGGAAAAAGCCGCGTTCTGCCAATACGGCATAGAGGCCCGGTGCTACGTGTCCCTTTGAAAGGACGAAACGATCCCTGTCAGGATCCTGCGGGTTTTTCGGATCGATATTCATCTCATCGAAGTACAGATACGTAAAGATGTCTGCAGAAGATAAGGATCCGCCCGGATGTCCGGATTTTGCATGATAGGTTCCGGTAATGATTCCTTCGCGAACCTTGACTGCGATTTTCTTTAATTCTGATGTTGTCATAGACTGATATCCTTCCTATTATAATTCCACGCGCCCTTCTAAAGCACGCAGTAATGTTACCTCATCGATATATTCCAGATCTCCTCCGACCGGAACGCCACTGGCGATCCTGGAAACACGAATACCTGTCGGTTTGACCAGCTTACTGATATACATGGCGGTCGTTTCCCCTTCCAGGCTGGAATTTGTTGCGATGATCACCTCATCTACGTCTCCTTCGAGACGCTTGATCAGCTCCTTGAGCTTAATATCACCGGGGCCGATCCCAAGCATCGGAGAGATCGCGCCGTGAAGTACATGATAGACCCCGTCATATTGTCCGGTCTTTTCATACGCTGCCAGATCTCTCGTATTCTCTACGACCATGATCTGCTTATGATTTCTCGCCGGATTGCTGCAGATCGGACATTCCTCCGAATCGGTCAGCGTAAAACATGTTTTGCAATAGCGAATGTTTTCCCGCGCTTCTCTGATGGTATCGGAGAGACGGTTTACCCGATCCACCGGCATATTTAAAATATGAAATGCCAGACGCTGCGCAGACTTGTTCCCGATCCCGGGCAGGCCCGAGAGCTCCTCGATCAGTCTGCTGATCTGTTTGCTGTAGTAATCCATTAGAACGGAAGTCCTCCAAGGCCACCCAGTCCGCCTGTCAGACTGGACATGGAAGCCTGTGTACATTCATCAACCTGACGGAGCGCTTCATTTGTTGCTGCTACGATCAGATCCTGAAGCATCTCGATGTCGTCCGGATCTACTACTTCTTCTGCAAGTGTCACGCTTAAGATTTCTCTCTTACCGGAGATCTTGACTTCTACTGCTCCGCCGCCTGCGGTTGCTGTGAATTCTTTTTCTTCAAGTTCTTTGGCTGCCTCTTCCATCTGCTTCTGCATCTTCTGTGCCTGCTTCATCAGATTGCCCATGTTGGCCGGCATGCCGCCCGGAAATCCACCTTTCTTTGCCATAAGGTACCTCCTTATTCTTCTTCAATCTCAATATCAATATTATGAATGATCTTTGTCAGGTCGATATAGTTCTGTTCAAAAGATCTCCCCGGCGCCTGCTTGACAACCCTGACCGAAACCTCTTTTCCGATCTTCTCGGAAATATTGTCCGCCAGTTCCTGTCTGTGCGCCTCATTCGATAAATAAGTATATGCTATTTCATCTTCAAATACCAGAACTAATTTCCCGTCGTCTCCGAGGGTGAGATTTGCGCTTCTGGCATAGATCTTTACCGGATTCGGAAGTCCGTCCGTGATCTGACGCCATCCCTGCACCACGCGCCTGACATCTTCCGGCACGGCTTCGGGACGGATCGTCGGCCGTTTTTGCTCCTGCAGAGGCTCAACCGGCCGGCTTTGCTGCGTCGCTTTTGCGGGAGCAGCAGGAATCCCTCTTTCGAGCTTTCTCTCAAGTGCCTCAATCCTGTCTAGCAAGGCATCCTGATCGCGGTCCATCTCCGGCTTGCAGAGTCTGATCACGGCGATCTCTAACAGGATCCTTTTTTGCGTGGCATAACGCATGTCATTTAACAGATTGGAGAAGACACGGATATAACGCATCAGCCCGTCATCCGATATGCTGTTTGCCATTTCTTTTAATAAGGAAAGGTTTTCTTCGGTCGTATCCAGAATATCCTCAATCTGATCCGAAGATTTCAACAGCAGAAGGCTTCTTAAGAAACCGATAAAATCTGTCACAAACTGGGACAATTCCCGGCCCTGACGGACCAGATCATCGATCACAGCCATCGCACGTGAAACGTCATCCGTGAGGACCGCTTCCAGAAGCTGTGAGAAGACCGTCGTGTCTGCTGCGCCAAGTACCTCCAGTACATTTTCATAGGTAAGCGCCTGTCCGAGGTAAAAGCTGATGCACTGGTCTAAGAGGCTTAGTGCGTCACGCATGGATCCGTCCGCCGCTTTAGCAATATAGCGGATGGCCTTCTCCTCTACCGGCGTCCCTTCCGCCTGCATCAGCTCCGTGAGCCGGTCAGCAATCGTATCCGCCGTGATGCGATGAAAATCATATCGCTGGCAGCGGGAAAGAATGGTCACAGGAATCTTATGTGCTTCTGTTGTCGCCAGGATAAAAATAACGTATGACGGAGGTTCTTCCAATGTTTTTAACAGGGCATTGAACGCCCCCGTTGAAAGCATGTGCACCTCGTCGATGATATATACTTTATACTTTCCCTCTGTCGGCGGATAACTCACCTCTTCACGGATCTGACGGACATCATCCACACCGTTGTTGGATGCTGCGTCGATCTCGATCACGTTTAATGACGCACCGCTTATGATCCGCTTGCAGACTTCACATTCCCCACAGGGATTTCCGTCCTGCGGGTTTTCACAGTTGACCGCACGCGCGAAAATCTTTGCTACGGTCGTCTTTCCTGTTCCACGCGTACCGCAAAAAAGATAGGCATGACCGATGCGCCCCGCCTTGATCTGATTGGTCAGCGTGGTGACGATATGGTCCTGTCCCTTGACATCCGTAAATTCCGACGGGCGATATTTTCGATATAAAGCCGTATAAGACATAGATTACTTCTCCTATGCATCTGCCTTATGCAGATAAGAAAAATAATAAACCAGGCCGACACAGATGGATCCGCCTACGATATTGCCCAATGTTGAAGGTAAAAGATTTCCGCCAAAGAAGTTTGCTGCATTGATCGCGTCAAGATTAACACCAGCCGCCTGCGCCGCTTCCGCATACATTGGAACCGTTTTTGCAAACAGGCCTGCGCCGATATAATACATATTTGCCACGCAGTGCTCGAAACCACAGACAACGAACAGCATGATCGGGAAGAACAGACCGATCACCTTGCCTGCCACATCCTTTGCCGCGTTCGCGATCCAGACTGCAATACATACCAGGAAGTTACAGCCAATGCCTCTAAGGAATGCTTCCCCGAATGTCAGAGAACATTTGGAAGCAGCTGTAGACATAACGGAAACCGCAAGCCCGCTGTCAAACAATGAAAGCGTATGTCCGTAAACAACCAGCGCCGCAACCAGGATACCGCCCAGAAGGTTTGCCAGCCAGACAGCGACCCAGTTTTTGAGCATTCCGCCTGCTGTGATCTCGCGCTTTGCAAGCGGGATCGCCATCAGACAGTTTCCGGTAAAAAGCTCTGCCCCTGTCAATACGCACATCGCAAGTCCTGCCGGGAAAATACAGGCTGATATCCACTTTGCGATCGACGGAATGCTGACGCTCGCTGCCGCCGTCGTCGATCCGATGCCTGCAAGCGCTATGAACGCACCTGCCATGATTCCCAAAAGGATCATCTGCGGGAGCGGCATATTTGCTTTTCCCTTACCGGCTCCGATATAATTTTTTGCCACCTCTGCTGATGAAAACAGATTCATTTCTCCCATCTCCTTTAAATCTACATACCACTTGTCTAAGTATACGATAGATCATTTTATTTTTCCAGACTGCCAGATGCATGTATACTGTGTAAAAACAAAATGCTCTTCATCCTGCCTGAACATCGGATCAAGAGCATTTAAAGCGGAGACGAAGGGATTCGAACCCTTGTGCCGGGATAAACCGACAAACGCATTTCGAGTGCGCCGCGTTATGACCACTTCGCTAC
>CADBRG010000186.1 GCA_902797015.1 uncultured Lachnospiraceae bacterium | reverse complement strand
CAAAAGGACCTTCCGGGGATTCTTGTAACAGATGGCTGTATCTATGTTGCTGCACATGTCGCGAAGCCCGGTCAAATCGTTTTGAGTGGAACGATCCTGCGTGTCGTTTATGGGGTCAGAGAACCGGGAGAATATCGTCCGGTCTTAGAGACGATACGGGATGATCTGCAAGACGGCGGCGCGGTGGTTGTTCTGTCTGATGATATCAGAAGAGATGCGATGATGAAGTACTCATACATCTCGGCGCAGAATGCCTGCGGTGTCTATTATGATGTGCCGGCCGGGGAAATCCAAAAGCAGGGGGCGTGCAGGGACTGTTTTGCAGGTCTGAATGCAGAGATCAGGATTCTGGCAAAGGCAATGGGGATCCAGTTGAAAGAAGATCCTGTAGAAAAGAATCTGGCGATCATTGATACCCTGGCACCTGAGATGATGACATCAATGCAGCGGGATCTGAAAGCAGGAAAGATGACAGAGATTGACGGACTGGTATATAATGTAGAGCGACTTGCAAAACAGTATGGTGTCAGTCTTCCGATGTATGAGAAGATCTGCAGGGAACTGCGGGAGAGAGTAACGGATGGAAAAGCTTGCGGCTGAATTGAAAAATCGAACATTTCGACGCGTGTATCTGTTTTACGGTGAGGAGAAATATCTGATTCGCCAGTATCAGAGCAGACTGATCGAAACGGTACTTGGTGATAATGCCGGGATGAACCTCTCTGTGTTTGAAGGGAAAAATGCGGATCCGAAGGAAATTATGTCACAGGCGCAGACGATGCCTTTTTTTGCAGAGTATCGTGTGATTCTGGTGCAGGAGAGCGGTTTCTATAAAAAAACGCCGGAAGGGATGGCAGAATATCTGGCAGAGATTCCGGACACGGCGATCCTGCTGTTCGTCGAATCAGATGTGGATAAACGCTCCCGTATGTTCAAGCAGACCGAAAAAAACGGACGTGCGGTGCAGTTTTCCAGACAGAGAGACGTCGTTTTGAAGAAATGGGTCCTTTCACAGTTAAAGCGGGAGGGGAAAAAGATCACAGAGCCTGTGTTGAATACATTTCTGGAAAGCACGGGAGATGATATGGAGCTGATCTCCCAGGAGCTTGAAAAGCTTCTTTGCTACACGATGGAGAAGGATGTGATCACTGCCGAAGATGTGAAAGCTGTCGGTGTCCCTGCTGTCGGCAATCATATTTTTGATATGATCGATGCGCTTGCCACAAAAAACAGACAGCGCGCGATGGATCTGTATCTGGATCTGGTGCGCCTGCGGGAGCCGCCGATGCGGATCCTGTTTTTGATCGGCAGACAGTTTTATATCTTAAACCGGTTAAAGAGTATGCGAAAAAACGGTATGGGGGATAAGGAGATGGCCGCTGCGGCTAAGATCCCGCCGTTTGCGGTCAAAAAAAACCTTGCCCAGGCGGCAAAGTTTACGGATGAACAGATTCAGAACGCGATCGAAACCTGTGTGCAGGCAGATGCAGATGTGAAATCAGGACGTCTGACTGACAGGATGGCGGTTGAGCTTGTGATGGCAACGATCGCAAAGATTTAGAACATAAGAAAAGCAGCTGACATGACGGAATCAGCTGCTTTTATATTTTAATTACGCGATGCTGTTAACAGCTTTGGCAAGACGAGCGACCTTGCGGGAAGCGTTGTTCTTATGATAAACGCCTTTGGTAGCTGCTTTGTCAATGGTGGAAGTTGCTTCCAGCAGTGCAGCCTGTGCCGCTTCTTTATCGTTTGCCGCTACGGCTGCTTCCACTTTTTTGATGGAAGTTTTAACCTTAGAGCGGATAGCTTTATTACGGTCTGTCTTGGTCTGCGTAACAAGAATTCTTTTCTTTGCAGATTTAATATTTGCCAATCGTAACACCTCCTATATAATGGATTAAAAGTGTGTTCCCCGGCTTTGACACGGACTGGCCGAAGAAATCATACTCTGATATTCTAGTGGACAGAACTTCGTTTGTCAACCGGAAATCACAAAAAATACGCGGTTTTATGCGATTTGTTTCCAATTGCAAAAAATAGACAAATCTGAAAGGAGTATGCTATACTTTGCTCTGGAATTTGGCATAGAGGAGAATATAAATTTGGCAGACCAGAATAAAATCAGAAATTTTTGTATCATTGCACATATTGACCATGGGAAATCCACGCTGGCAGACCGGATCATTGAGATGACCGGACTTTTAACGAGCCGTGAGATGCAGTCCCAGGTTCTTGACAATATGGATCTTGAGCGGGAGCGCGGCATTACGATCAAGGCGCAGACCGTTCGTACCGTGTATCGTGCGGATGACGGTGAAGAGTATATCTTCAACCTGATCGACACGCCGGGTCATGTTGACTTTAATTATGAAGTTTCACGCAGCCTTGCAGCCTGTGACGGAGCGATTTTGGTTGTCGATGCGGCACAGGGCGTGGAGGCACAGACGCTTGCAAATGTATATCTGGCACTTGATCATGATCTGGATGTGATGCCTGTCATCAATAAGATCGATCTGCCAAGCGCAGATCCTGACCGCGTGGCGGAAGAGATTGAAGATGTTATTGGCATCGAGGCGCAGGATGCACCGCGTATTTCCGCAAAGACCGGTGAAAACGTGCACGATGTCTTAGAGCAGATCGTATCCCATATCCCGGCGCCGACAGGGGATCCCGATGCGCCGTTGAAAGCGTTGATCTTTGACTCCATCTATGATTCCTATAAAGGTGTTATTGTATTTTGCCGGATCAAAGAGGGAAGTGTACGTCCGGGAATGCCGATCAAAATGATGGCGACCGGTGCGACGGCTGATGTTGTGGAGACAGGTTATTTTGGTGCAGGTCAGTTCATCCCGTGCGAGGAGCTTTCCGCAGGCGAGGTTGGATATATCACAGCCAGCATTAAAAATGTCAGTGACACCCAGGTTGGTGATACGATTACAGGAAGAGACAATCCGTGCGCAGAACCGCTTCCGGGATATAAGCAGGTAACCCCTATGGTTTATTGCGGAATATATCCGGCGGACGGTGCAAAATACCCGGATCTTAGAGATGCATTAGAGAAGCTTCAGTTAAATGATGCCTCCCTGCAGTTTGAGGCAGAGACATCAGCAGCGCTTGGCTTTGGATTCCGCTGCGGGTTCTTAGGACTGCTGCATCTGGAGATCATTCAGGAGCGCCTGGAACGCGAATACAACTTAGACCTTGTGACGACAGCGCCTGGTGTTGTTTACCGCGTGCATAAGACGGACGGTACGATGCTTGAAGTCACCAATCCGTCTAATCTGCCGGATCCGTCTGAAATCGATTATATGGAAGAACCGGTCGTCGATGCGGAAATCATGGTGACAAGTGAATTCATCGGCAGCATTATGGATCTCTGTCAGGAACGGCGCGGCATTTACCAGAGTATGGAATATATCGAAGAAAAGCGTGCGCTGTTAAAATATGTACTGCCGCTGAATGAGATCATTTACGATTTCTTTGACGCATTGAAATCCCGCTCCCGCGGCTATGCGTCCTTTGATTATACACTCAAAGGATATGAGCGCTCCAAGCTTGTGAAGCTCGACATCCTGATCAACCGGGAAGAGGTCGATGCGCTTTCGTTCATCGTATTTGCGGACAGTGCATATGCGAGAGGGCGGAAGATGTGCGAGCGCTTAAAGGAAGAGATCCCGCGGCATCTCTTTGAGATCCCGATCCAGGCAGCGGTCGGCGGCAAGGTCATTGCCAGAGAGACCGTTAAGGCCATGCGAAAGGATGTGCTGGCGAAGTGCTACGGCGGCGATATCACGAGAAAGAGAAAGCTTCTTGAAAAACAGAAGGAAGGTAAGAAGCGGATGCGCCAGATCGGAAATGTGGAGATCCCGCAGAAGGCGTTTATGAGCGTATTGAAACTGGACGAAGATAAGTAAGAGGGTATGTCAAAATGGAAGAAGGATCTGTAACAAATGGGGAACCATTGGAACTGTATCTGCATATCCCGTTCTGTGTGAAAAAATGTGCATATTGCGATTTTTTGTCAGCGCCGGCGACAGATGATGTCATAGAAGATTATGTCGGAGTGCTGAAGCAGGAAATCATGCAAAAAGCGGCGTGTGTGTCTGAAAGAAATGTCACAAGCATTTTCTTTGGAGGCGGCACGCCTTCTTTGCTGTCCTCAATGCAGATCATGGAACTGATGGAGACGGTCCGCAAGGCATTTCAAATTGATCCGGATGCAGAGATCACCATGGAGTGCAACCCTGGCACTGTGACAGCAGGAAAGCTTTTGGCAATGAAGGTAGCAGGGATCAACCGGCTTTCGATCGGTCTGCAGTCAGCGCAGGATGGAGAGCTTCGGACCCTTGGACGGATCCACAGGAACGCAGATTTTTTAAGCTGCTATGAATTGGCAAGAAAAGCAGGATTCCAGAATCTCAATATCGATCTGATCTACGGATTCCCGGGGCAGACTGCGGAGTCGTTTTCTAAGACGCTGCGGGAAGTATGCGGGCTTTTACCGGAGCACATATCGGTATACCGCCTGATCATCGAGGAAGGCACGCCGTTTTATGACTGGTATCATAGGGATGCCGAACGAAGAGATGCCGGAGAGATACCTAAGATCCTGCCGACGGAAGAAGAAGAGGAAAAAATGGAGCAGGCACTTCGCAAGATCCTTTCTCAGCACGGATACCAGCAGTATGAGATCTCAAATTATGCGAGACAGGGAAAGGCCTGCCGGCATAACATCGGCTATTGGACCGGTGTTGAATACCTGGGCCTGGGGCTTGGTGCGTCGTCCATGATGGATGCCTGCCGGTTTCAGAATACGTCGGATCTTTCCGAATATATGAAAGAAGATTTTTCACCAAGGGAGAAAATACATCTGACCGGGGAAATGCAGATGGAAGAATTCATGTTTTTGGGTCTCCGTATGCTGTGTGGTGTACAGAAGCATGAATTTTATAAGCGATTCGGACGCGATCTGATGCAGGTCTACGGCAGACAGATCAGAAAGCTGTCGGCAATGGGACTTCTGACAGAAACGACGGAGGATGTGCGTCTGACAGCACGTGGCGTACAGCTCGGGAACGTTGTGTTTGCGGCTTTTTTGAAGTCTGGAATCTGAACACAAAATCTTAACAAAATATAGTTGACAAACCCGAACGGGAGTGCTACATTTAGTTTCAGGAATATTAGCACTCCCGTTTATTGAGTGCTAACAGCCGAAGCGATGAGGAACATGTTATGGAATTGAACGAGAGAAAATCAAAGATTTTACAAGTGATCATTCAGACATATCTTGAGACCGGTGAGCCGGTCGGTTCGCGTACGATCTCAAAGATGTCGGATCTGAATTTAAGTTCTGCGACGATCCGGAACGAGATGTCTGATCTTGAGGAGCTTGGATATATCGTTCAGCCCCATACTTCCGCAGGACGGATTCCTTCAGATAAGGGTTATCGGTTTTATGTCGATAATATTATGAAGGAAAAGGAACGTGAGATCTCCGATATGCGAAACTTTGTTGTGGAGCATACGGAGCGGATGGAGCAGGTGTTAAAGGAAATGGCAAAGCTCCTGGCAGCGAACACGAATTACGCGACGCTGATCTCGGCACCGCAGAGTCACGGAAACCGCTTAAAATTCATCCAGCTTTCTCCGGTGGATGATGACCAGATTCTTTGTACGGTCGTTCTTGAGGGGAATATCGTAAAGAATAAGATCCTCGCAACCGATCAGCTCTTGGATCAGGAAGAGATCTTAAAGCTCAACATCCTCCTGAATACGACGCTGAACGGACTGGATACAGAGCAGATCACCTTGAATCTGATCGCACGGCTCAAAGAGCAGGCTGGTATCCACAGCGGAATCGTCGGTGATATCCTGGATGCGATCGCGGAGACGATCAATACCGACGAAGATCTGGAAGTATACATGAGCGGTGCGAAGAACATTTTCCGGTATCCGGAGCTTTCGGATACGCAGCGCGCCAGCGGACTGATCTCATTGCTGGAAGATAAGAGCGAGCTAAAGAACCTTTTGGTGGATAAGTCAGCAGATATCGATGATTCCGACATTAAGGTCTACATCGGCAGAGAGAGCCAGGTGGAAGAGATGGAGGACTGCAGCGTTGTTACAGCGACCTATGAGCTGGGCGACGGCCTGCGGGGGGCAATCGGCATCGTCGGACCGAAGCGGATGGATTACGAAAAGGTTATGGACAGCATCAAAACTGTGAAAAAGCAGTTGGATACGATGTATCCGAAAAAGAAAAAAGAAGAAGACATAGGAGACTAGCTGATGGAAGAAAAGAAGGACTTGCAGGAAGAAAAAGATCTGCAGGAGGAAGCCATTGCAGAAGAGACCTCAAAAGAGGTGACAGAAGAGGAATCAGCTGCAGAAGAAGCAGACGCTGAAACCATGGCAGAAGCTGAGACGAAAGAAACGGCAGAAGATGCAGAAGCTTCAGAAGACACCGAAGATCCGACGGATGAATCGGCGAAAGAAGACAAGCCGCTGTTTGGCAAGAAAAAGAAAAAAGACAAGAAAGATGAGAAGATCGAAGAGCTTACGGATCGCGTTCAGCGCCAGATGGCAGAGTTCGATAACTTCAGAAAACGGACTGAGAAGGAAAAATCCCAGATGTTCGAGACCGGTGCAAAGAGCATTTTAGAAAAGCTTTTGCCGGTGGTTGATAACTTTGAACGAGGCCTTGCAGCGATCGATGAATCCGAAAAGGATTCGAGTATCGCAAGCGGTATGGATATGATCTATAAGCAGCTGACAGCAATGCTGGAAGAAAGCGGTGTGAAACCGATCGAAGCAGAAGGCCAGACATTTGATCCGGATTTCCATAACGCAGTCATGCATGTGGATGATGAAGCATATGGAGAAAATGTGGTAGTCGAGGAATTACAGAAGGGGTACATGTACAGAGATTCCGTTCTTCGCTACAGTATGGTGAAGGTGGCAAATTAGAAGTTTCCCATACACAGTAGAAAAGCAAATCAGCAGGCAGGTGTATCTGCCATGAAATCATAAATTAAGAAATCTTAGAATAAAATGGAGGACAAGACTATGAGCAAGATTATCGGTATTGATTTAGGAACAACAAACAGCTGCGTAGCAGTTATGGAAGGTGGAAAACCGGTCGTTATCACAAATACAGAAGGATCCCGTACGACACCGTCGATCGTTTCTTTTGCAAAGGACGGCGAGCGTAAGGTCGGTGAGCCGGCAAAGCGTATGGCAGTTACCAACGCTGAGAATACCGTTGTTTCCATCAAGCGTGAGATGGGTACAGATTATAAGAAAGAGATCGACGGAAAGAAATACTCTCCGCAGGAGATCTCTGCAATGATCCTGCAGAAGTTAAAAGCTGACGCAGAGAGCTATCTGGGTGAGAAAGTAACAGAGGCTGTTATCACAGTTCCGGCTTACTTCAATGATGCACAGCGTCAGGCAACCAAGGATGCCGGCAAGATTGCGGGTCTGGATGTAAAGCGTATCATCAACGAGCCCACAGCTGCGGCTTTGGCATACGGTCTCGACAACGAGAGTGAGCAAAAGATCATGGTATACGACCTTGGCGGAGGTACCT
>CADBRG010000185.1 GCA_902797015.1 uncultured Lachnospiraceae bacterium | reverse complement strand
AGCTTTTCCAGATCCTTTGATATCGTTTATCGTATGCAACCTGACCAGCTCCAGCTGGGATTTCTGAAAGTGCTGCAGGGTTCCAAAATGCATCGCTTACGGGGTGAATATGGTCTGATCTACCGCCCCTGGCCGCCTTATGAAGTCATCTCCACAAAATGGATCAGCGCCGATGAACTCCTGCTGTTAAAAACGATCGAGGAAGTCGTTGAAACCTATTACAACAGCGGTCAGTTTCAGACGACGCTCACCTATCTGATGCACTTTTTCTCACGTCCGTGGGACTTCTTTTTGCGCCTTGCGACATGGATGAAAGAAAACGGGCATCTTGGCATTTCCCATAACCGTTTGCAGAAATATGAGCTGCTGCGAAAGTTTGCAGATATGATCCCAGAGAGCGACATACAGGCACTCCACGCCATCCTGCTCTTCGATCTGTATCTTCGCGAAAAGATCAAGACACGGCCCGCCTGGGCACCCGACCAGACCATCCAAAAGAAAAGGATCTCCTCGCTTTATATAAACGAAGAGATCCGCCATAAGTATTTATCTGATTTTAAAGATGACACCACAAGACAGATCCGTCATGAAACACACATCGAAATCTTCCCGATCGATGTCTTAAACACTGCTGAAACCGGCACAATGATAACCGGAGAACAGATCCTGCTCTTTTCCTACCGGCAGAAAAACCCGTTGGACGGGGCTGCGGATACCGCTGTGATCGCTCCTGCCTACGAAAGCTGATCCGCAAAGCAAACCCGCTTGACACCTAGCATGTCCGCTGATCCTGCTATGGTAATTCCAAAAAAGATTACTTCCGTATCAATCCCAAGATAGTCCGTAATCGTCCCGTTGCAGAGTGTACTTCCCGTACAAAGAATCAGATCAGCCCACGCTGTCACATCTTCCTTTGCTGTCGCTCCGTCTTCTACAAGAACACCATACCGCTCTTCCCCGACATTTGCCGGATTCAGATCCAGAACTCTGACTTCATATTCACTATGGAAAAGCATGTCCAAAAGCGCCGGCTGATAGCCCACCTGACCAATCCGTTTCACATCCGGATAGTTCGACCGTAAATATGACAGCATTTCTTTGGCACAAAGCTCAGGTCCCTCCGTCCTGCAGTGAACGGTGCCTACGCATTTGCCCAGCGCATTCATCACTGCATTCATCGACGCGATGAAAATACCTCTGGCATGCGGTTCATTCATGATATCCATCTCTGCCACATCTGCAAGTGTCCCGTTAAAATCTGCCGGGGCATCCGTAAACGCCTGACCTTTTCCATCCCGGTACTCTGCCTGCACCATAATGTCTTTACCGGAAATGATTGGGAAATCCTTCCGCTTCGTGATTCCGATCGCCTCTTCCGGGCTCAGCGCACGGCAGTGGATCGATACCTCCTCCTGCTCCAGATGATTCTCTCTTAATACCTGCGCAAAATTTGTTTTTAACAACTCAACCAATTCTTGCTTTGTCATACTTTTCTCCGCCAAGTTAAGTAAAAAAAACTACAGCAGTTTCTCAACAACCTTATCCAGTTCATCCCGGATCTTAATATGCTGCGGGCACGCTTCCTCACAGGCGCCGCACTTGATGCACTCATTGGCCCGCTTCTTTCCATGTCCGCCGACAAGCCATCCCTCCTGGTGCTTTGCACCATCCAGATTGTCGTAAAGGTTTAAGATATTCATTGCTGCAAAGGATCCTGAAATACCGATGTCCTGCGGACAAACCTTTGCGCAGTAGTCACAGGATGTACATGGAATAACCGGAATCTTTGCAAGCGCTTCTCTCGCTTCCTCGATTACAGTTCTTTCTTCCTCCGTCAGGTGTTCAAATCCCTTCATAAAGGAAAGGTTATCCTGCATCTGCTCCACATTGCTCATACCGGACAGCACCACTAAAACGCCCTCCAGATCAGCCGCAAAACGCAGTGCCCAGCTTGCCGGTGACATATCCGGTTCCGCCTTTTTGAAAATGTCCACAACAGACTGCGGCGGATTGGCCAGCATGCCGCCCTTTACCGGTTCCATTACGATCACCGGCTTGTTGTACTTTCTGGCCATCTCATAAACACCCTTTGACTGGATCGCCGGATTCTCCCAGTCACCGTAATTGATCTGGAGCTGTACAAACTCCACTTCCGGATGCGCCTGCAGGATCGGCTCAAGCTCTTCCGGAGTCGAATGGAACGAAAAGCCGATGTGTTTGATCAGGCCCTGTTCCTTCTTTTCTTTTACAAAGTTCCACAGGTCATAATCATCGAAATAATGCGTCCGCATTTCCCCGAGATTGTGCAGCAGATAAAAATCAAAGTAGCCCGCACCGGTCTGCTTTAACGACGTATCAAACTGTGCATAAGCCTCTTCTTTTGTCTTGCAGTTGATCCAGGCCGCATTTTTGGTTGCCAGCTGAAAGCTTTCTCTCGGATAACGCTCTACCAGTGCCTGGCGAATCGCATCCTCTGAACCGGCATATGCCCATGCCGTATCAAAATACGTAAATCCGGCATCCATGAACAGATCCACCATCTCCTTGACCTGCTCGACGTCGATCACATTGTCCGTTTGCGGAAGGCGCATCAGTCCAAATCCAAATTTCTTAATGTTTTCCATCATGTTACCCCTTTCTGATTGCGTCTTAATCCCAGTTATCCTTTTCTTCCGGATAGATCCGCGGCAGAAGATCTGCCAGATTCTGGAATTCCAGCATATTATGCGCCAGCAGTCCATGCGCTGCCTCTACCGGAATCCTGACATCATCCGGAATCATTTTTACAGGCTTCTGATCCAGGATATGCCAGCCGATCCAGAAGCGTGAACGAAGCTCGATTCCTCCTTCACTGCTT